>CALEDW010000169.1 GCA_937949585.1 uncultured Acidimicrobiia bacterium | reverse complement strand
GGCGGCACCACCCGCGCCGTTCGCGCCGCCTTCACCTTGCGGACCGAACGGCCCGAGCGGCTCGCCGGTCACCGGCAGCGCGGCGCCCGGCCCGGCCGCCCGGGCCTTCTCCACCACTTCGGCGCCCGGCGCCAGCCAGCGACCGTCGCGGGTGATCGCCACCGGCACCACCTCGTAGCGGCCGGGGTTGAGCCCGGCCGCCACCGCCGCCGCGCTCACGCACGACACGTCGTGCTCGGCGGAGCGCCCGCCGTAGCAGACCAGCACCCGCAGCCGGCTGCTCACACCGCTCCGCCCTTTGTGCCCGGTGCGCCTGCGCCCCGACCGCTCATCCGGTCACCTGGAGGACGGCGCGGATCCCGAGCCCCATGATGAACAGCCCGCCGAGCCCGTAGAGCAGTTCGCGCCGACCCTTGCCGCGCACCTGGGCCCGGTACTGGGTGAGCAACCCGACGGTGATGAAGATGAGAAACCCGTAGAACATGTGGAAGCGGGGCACCACGGCCCGGGAGGGCTCGTCGAAGGCGACGAGCAGGGTGCCGAGCACCACCTGGGTGAGGATGAGCACCTGCGCGGCGCCGACCGCCCACCATCCGGCCGGGCGGCGCAGCGCGGGCCACCTCCAGGCGCCGAGCATCACCAGCCCGGCGATCCCGTTGGCGACGATGCCGACGTAGCCGAGAACGCGGTGCGCCTGCAGCAGGCCGTCCACGCCGCCGTCTCCTCAGCGCGGACCGGCCGCCACCAGCACACCTCCGCCCCCCGGCCGTATCGCCGCGCCGCCCGCGGCTGCGAGCGGCTTCCGCGACGCGCCGCGCCTGCCGGTCACACCACCTGTTCCTGCTGGACCACCTCGAACGACCACAGCTCCGAGCCGCTGGCCACCGGACCCTGGCCGTGGTGCTGGGCGTGCCCGCGGGTGAACGCGGGACTGGACATCCAGGCCTGGAAGTCTTCCTCGGAACGCCAGCGGGTGTACACGAGGTAGACGTCGCGCCCGTCGGTGGGCTTCAGCAGCTCGAAGGCCTCGAAGCCCGGCATCTGCGAGACCTCACCGGCCCGGGCGGCGAAGCGGGCCAACAGCTCGTCGGCCCGCTCGGGCGGCACGGTGATCGCGTTGATCTTCACGACGCTCATGCCGCCGTAGGCTACCGGGCACCTCCGGCGGGCGGCTCGTTGCGCAGGAACCGTTCGATCTCGCGGACCAGCTCGTCGCCGGAGGGCAGGTCGCCGGGGGCGATCACCCCGTCGAGGCGCCGGACGAGCTCGGCCACGTCGGGCCGCTCGGCGAGCCCTCCTTCGATCTTGTCCCGGTACTCGGCGGCCTCCTCCTCGAGACCCGCGATGTCGACCACCACCCCGGCCACCTCCCGCAACCGGCTCAGCAGTGCCAGGATCGCCGGCGGGGACGGCGAGGCGGCCACGTAGTGCGGCACCTGCGCCCACAGCCCGATCGCGGGGATCCCCGCCGCGCCGAGCGCGGCTTGGATCGCGGTCTGCGCCCCGGTGGGTCCCGTGTAGTCGAGGCGCAGCACGCCGAGCCGGGCCGCCGTGCCTTCGTCGGTGGCGGTGGCCAGCACCCCCGTCGGTCGGCGGTGCGAGACGGCCAGGGGCATGCCCCCCAGCGTCACGGCGAGACGCACCCCGAGCCGGCGGGCGAGCTCCACGGTGGTGGCGCTGAGCTCCTTCCAGCGGATCGAGGGTTCCGGGCCGGTCATCACCACGACGTCGCGGCCGCCGCGGCCCGCGACGAGGTCGATACGGGGCCAGCGGATCTCGCGCACCACCCCGTCGGTGAGCACGAGGGTGGGCCGGGTCTGCTGCAGGTCGATCCGATCCGCGATCTCCAGATACCCGAACCGGCGTGCCGCCTCGAGGTGCCCGGCGACCCAGCCGCAGGTCATCGCCCCGGCGAACCCGGCGTCCACCCAGCCCGACAGCGCCACCAGCAGCACCGGCTCGCGCAGCTGGGGCCAGGTCTCGACGTGAAGCACCGGCTCATCGTAGGAGCGGCCGGGCAGGCGGCCGCGCAGGCGGCCGGGGGATCGGCCCGGTGAGCGCCCGGCAGGCGGCCCGCCACCCGCCCCCGTGCGGCTGCTTCGCTACCCTCGCACCGCCGGCCCACCCGAACGCGCTGTGGCCGGCCCGCCACGCCGATGGGAGGACGTATGCGCTTCGGGGTGCACACCGGGCTCCAGCACACCGACTTCGACGAGCTCGTCGCCCTGTGGCGGCGCATCGAGGCCCAGCCGGCGTTCGAATGGATCTCGATCTGGGACCACTTCTACGCCGCCGACGGCAGCGGCGACCCGCATTGCCTCGAGGCCGTCACCGCGCATGCCGCACTGTGCTGCACCACTGCGCGGGTGCGCTGCGGCAGCCTGGTGTACTCGGTCGGTTACCGCCATCCGGCCGTGCTGGCCAACGTCGCCGCGTCCCTCGACCGGCTGTCGGGCGGCCGGGTGACCCTCGGGCTGGGGGCCGGGTGGTTGGCCGCCGAGTACGACGCGTACGGGCTTCCGTTCCCGCCGCCGGGGGTGCGGCTCCGCCAGCTCGACGAGGCGATCGAGTGCATCGCCGCGCTGCTGCGCACCCCCGAGGCAACCTACCGGGGTGAGCATTTCACGTTGCACCATGCCCGCTGTGAGCCGAAGCCGCTCCAGGACCCGCTGCCGCTGTGGATCGGCGGCGGCGGAGAGCAGGTGACGCTGCGCATCGCGGCGCGCCACGCCGACGGCTGGAACGTCCCGTTCGTCGACCCCGAGGTGTTCGCTCACAAGGTGCGGGTCCTCGAGCACCACTGCGAGGGTGCGTCCCGCGACCCGCTCACCCTCGAGAAGGCCGTGAACGTGGGGCTGGCCTGGGACGAGGACGACCTGCACCGCCAGTTCGACCGGATTGCCGAGTACGTGCGACCCGGGGTCCTCACCGGATCGACCCAGGAGATGGTCGACCGGATCGGCGCCTACCGCGAGGCAGGCGCCGATTGGCTCATCGTCGCTCGCCGGGCCCCCTTCGACGCCGACGCCCTCGACCGCTTCGCCTCCGAGGTCCTCCCTGCGTTCCGGTGAGCGACGGCAACGAGTTCCGCCGCGATCCGCTGACCGGCGAGTGGACGGCGATCGTCGCCCACCGCCAGGTCCGCCCCAACCTCGCGGACGAGCCCGCGCCGACCGGCGACGCCTGCCCGTTCTGCCCCGGCGGACTCGAGGCCCCCGAACCCTACGTCGTGAAGGCGTTCCCCAACCGCTGGCCGCCGTTCCGCCCCGGCCCGCCGGTGCTCGACGACCCGACGGCGACCCGCTTGCCGGCGGTCGGGGCGGCCGAGGTCGTGCTGTACACCCCCCGCCATATCGGGTCCCTCGCCACGATCGGCACCGAGGGCACGCGCCGGGTCGTCGACCTGTGGGCCGATCGCACCGCAGCGCTCCTCGCCCGACCCGAGGTCGCCTCGGTGCTGGTGTTCGAGAACCGCGGCACGCTGGTCGGCGCAACGATCCCCCATCCCCACGGCCAGATCTACGGGTTCCCGTTCGTCCCGCCGGCGCTGCGCACCGAGCTCGAACGCTCCGAGCGACGCTGCGTGGTGTGCGCGGCTCTCGCCGACGAACGCGCCGACGGCCGGCGGGTGGTGCGCGACGTCGACGGATGGGTGACCGTGGTGCCCTTCGCGTCCGGCTATCCCTACGGAGTGCTGCTCGCGCCCCTCGCCCACCTCGATGGGCTGCCGATCCTCGACGACGCCGGGCGGGACGCGCTCGCCGGGGCGCTCGTCGATCTCGTGGCCCGCTACGACGTGCTGTTCGCCGACGAGTTCCCGTATCTCATGTGGGTGCACCAGCAGCCCGGCGATCCCCGCGCCCACCTGCACCTGCACTTCGCGCCGCCGCTGCGGGCTGCGGGCGTGCAGCGCTACGTCGCCTCCGGGGAGCTCGGATCGGGCACCCTGTCCAACCCCGTCGCCCCCGAGGACGCCGCCGCTGCGCTCCGCCGCGCCGGGGAGCGTCGCTGACCGGCCGGTCCCCACCGACGCGCCCGGCGGCCCGTCACTAGGCTCGCCGGCGCCGAGCCCGGGAAAGGGGGCGTTCGATGAGCGTGAAGGCATACCTGCTCGTCCAGACCGAGGTCGGCAAGGCCGCCGAGGTCGCCCGGGCCCTCAGTGGGGTGCCGGGCGTGGTCTCCGCCGACGACGTGACCGGACCCTACGACGTGATCGTGGTGGCCGAGGCGCCCGACATCGACGAGCTGGGACGGTTGGTGGTGTCGCAGATCCAAGCGGTGGAGGGCATCACGCGCACGCTCACCTGCCCGGTGGTGAAGCTGTAGGTGCCTGCGACCCTTCGGGGGCGGGCGGTGAGGTGGTCGTCGTCGAACCGTCGAGTCCGGTGTCGCGTCCCAGGGTGAGCCAGATCCCCACCCCGAAGACGCCGAGCGCCGCCAGGGACGCCACGAACGAGCACACCCGCAGCACCGCCAGGTGCGGCTCGGCCCGCAGCACCCCTCATGACGCCCGTGCCAGCACCCAGGACCGTCGCAGCTTCGTCATGGCCCCAGTATCGACGCTCCGCACCGGCGACCCGACCGCCGCTCCGGCAGGCCCCGTAGCCTCTGCAGGATGGACGAGCTCTTCCGAGCGCTGCGCGACGCGCTCGGCGACGGGGCGGGTTGGAGGGCGGCCGCGGCGCCGGGACGGGTGAACCTCATCGGAGACCACACCGACTACAACGACGGGTTCTGCCTGCCGATGGCGATCGACCGGCGCTGCCTTGTCGCCTGGCGGCCGCTCGAGGAGGCCCGCATCCGTGCCCGGTCGCTCACGCTGGAGGGACGGGTCGACCTACCCGCCGACGGCGCCGACCCCGCACCCGACCTGCAGCCCCGCTGGGGCCGGTTCGTGGCGGCGGTCGCCGCAGCGCTGGTCGCCCGGGGCGCCCGTGGTGCCGGCATCGAGCTCGTCGTCGCCTCCGACGTGCCGCCCGGCGCCGGGCTGTCGTCGTCGTCGGCGTTGTCGGTGGCGCTCACCCTGGCGCTCGCCGACCGGTTCGGGTGGCCGACCGCGGACCGCCGGGAGGTGGCCCGCACCGCGCTCGATGCCGAGGTGCGGGCCACCGGGGTGCCCGGCGGGCTCATGGACCAGCTCTGCGCGCTGTTCGGCCGCCCCGGCCACGCGCTGCTGCTCGACTGCCGCACCCTTGAGGTCCGTCCGGTCCCGCTCCCGGAAGCGGTGGCCGTGGTGGTGATCCACTCGGGGGTGGAGCGCACCCTGGCCGGCACGGCGTACTCCGAGCGCCGCCGGGCCTGCGAAGAGGCCGCGGCCCGCCTCGGCGTTTCCGCCCTGCGCGACGCCACCCCCACCCAGGTGGCCGACGACCCGATCGCCCGCCACGTGGTGAGCGAGAACGCCCGGGTGCTCGCCGCCGTCGAAGCGCTCACCGCCGGGGACCTCGCGACGGTCGGTCGGCTCCTCCTGGCAAGCCACGCCAGCCTGCGCGACGACTACCGGGTGTCGCTCCCCGAGCTCGACCGGCTCGGCGAGCTCGCCCTCGAGGAGGGCGCCTGGGGCGCCCGGCTCACCGGCGCCGGGGTCGGGGGCTGCATCGTGGCGCTCGTCCCACCCGAGCGGGCCTGCCACCTCGCTCAGGTAGTAGCGGCCCGCTACCGCTCCGAGACCGACCTGCCGGCCCGGGCGTTCCGGGTGCGACCGGCCGGCGCCGCCGGCCCGGTGCCGCTGCCGTGACCCTCGAGCACCCTTCGACCCGGGATCCCCCGCGCCGACCCCGACCGGCCGCGCCACACCGGCTCAGGGACCGGTGAGGACCTCGACACCGTCGTCGGTGACCGCCACGGTGTGCTCGAACTGCGCGCAGCGCAACCCGTCGACGGTGACCGCCGTCCAGCCGTCGGGCCAGATCCGCTCCCGGGGATCCCCCATGGCGATCATCGGCTCGATGGTGAAGGTCATCCCCGGCTCGAGCCGCAGGTCTGCCGCCGGGTCGTAGTAGTGGGGGACCGACGGCTCGGCGTGGAACTCGCGACCGATGCCGTGCCCCACGAAGGTGCGGACCACGGAGAACCCGTGGCGGGTGGCGTGCTCCTCGATGGCACGGCCGATGTCCGAGAGCGGCCGGCCCGGGCCGACCGCGGCGATCCCCCGCTCCAGGCACTCGCGGGTGACCTGTATCAGCCGCCGCGAACCCTCGTCGACCCGACCCACGCAGAAGGTGGCGTTCGTGTCACCGTGCACCCCTTCTGCGTACGTCGTGATGTCGAGGTTCACGATGTCGCCTTCCACCAACGGACGGTCGTCGGGGATCCCGTGGCAGATCACCTCGTTCACCGAGGTGCAGATCGACTTCGGGAACCCCCGGTAGTTGAGCGGGCTCGGGTAGGCCCCGACCCGTAGGTGCGCCTCGTGCGCAATCCGGTCGAGCTCATCGGTGGTGACCCCCGGCGCCACCGCGGCGCCGGTCTCGGCGAGGATCGCGGCGGCGAGCTTGCCGGTGCGCCGCATCGCGGCGAGCACCTCGGGGGGCTTGACCATCGGCTCGCCGCGGCGTGACCCGCCCCCGGTGGCGGCGTAGTGCGGGGCGGCGATGTCCGCCGGTACCGCGCGGGGCGGTCCGATCCGCCCGGGCCGCAGGCCGGGCTCGTCCTTGTGGCACCGCTTGAACTTCCGCCCGCTTCGGCACCAGCAGGGGTCGTTCGCCTTCAGCATGACCGGAGGCACATCCTCGCTCGACGGCACCACTCGATGCGGGCGCGTGACGACGGAACCAGTCTACGAGCGGACCGTGGCGACCGCCGTCGCCGGCCCGGCCGAACCGGGTCGGCGCCCCGATGCAGCGGTCACAGGTCGCCGACCGCACCGCCGAGCACGGCCTCCAGGCGCCGGAGCGCGCCCGGGGTGCGGATCCCCCACCAGAACAGGTCCCGCCCGTCGACCGGCACCACCGGCACCGAGCCGAACGCCTCGGTGAGCTCGGCCCGGTGCCGGTCCCGGAACGGGTACGGCTCGCTGGGCACCAGCACCAGCGCCGGGTGACGGGCCGCCACTTCCTCGAGCGTGGTCGAGGGGTACCGATCCGACCCGTGGGTGAACACGGTTCGCCACCCGAGGCGCCGGAGCAGCGACGCCCCGTAGGTGGCGGGACCGATGCTCATCCACGGACGGCGCCAGATCGGCACGAACACCGCCCGCGCCTGCGGCGGCTCCGGGTGCCGGTCCAGCCACGCGGGCCACTCGTCCAGGCCGAACGGAGCCGGCACCGCCAGCCCGAGCCGCTCCGCCATCCCGGCGACCGCCGGTCCGACGTCGGCGACGGTGCGGGGCGAGCAGTCGTGGACCGCCAGCCCCGCCGCCGCGAGCGCCTCGGCGTCGACCCGGCGGTTCTCCTCGTCGTTCATCACCACCACATCGGGGCGCGCCCCGATGATCGCCGCGAGGTCGGGGTCCTTGGTACCGCCGACGGTCGGCAGGTCGGGCTGCTCGCAGAACCGGGTGCAGGCCACCACGTCGGCGCCGAGGGCGCGCAGCGTCTCGGTGACCGACGGGACGAGTGAGACGACCCGCGCCGCCACCGGTCAGAGCCGGTCGAGCAGCTCGGTCCGTTTGGCTTCGTACTCCTCGGCGCTGATGAGCCCCTGGTCGCGCAGCTCGGCCAGCTCCCGGATCCGCTCGGCCACCGACGCAGCCTCACCGGCACCTTCCCCGGCGACGTCGGCGGCACCGGCCGCGCCGCGCCGGCCGGCGGTGGCCTCCGCCAGCGCGGAGGCCTGCCAGGAGGCGAGGCGGCGGGTG
>CALEDW010000168.1 GCA_937949585.1 uncultured Acidimicrobiia bacterium | reverse complement strand
CCGGGGGGCGCTGGCCGCGGTGGACCCGAACGCCCCGTCCCGCCACGTGATCTGCGTGGTCGCCCCCAAGGGCGGGACCGGCAAGACCACCGTGTCCACCAACCTGGCTGCCGGGCTGGCCGAGCACGCCCCGGGCGAGGTGGCGATCGTCGACCTCGACTTCCAGTTCGGCGACGTCGCCGCGGCTCTGCGCCTCACACCGGCGCACACCTTCGCGGACGTGACCCGCACCCCGCTCAGCGTGGATGCCACCACCGTGAAGATGTTCCTCACCCCGTCACCGCTCGGGCTGTTCGCCCTGTGCGCCCCGGACGACCCCGTCGACGCCGACGCCATCACCCCCGAGCACGTCCGCCAGGTGCTGTCGCTGCTCGCCGCCGAGTTCCGCTACGTGATCTGCGACACCGGTTCCGGTCTCGACGACCCGACCCTGGCCGCCCTGCCGCTGTGCACCGACGTCGTGACCCTCACCTCCACGGAGGTGCCCAGCGTGCGGGCCACCCGCAAGGAGTGGGACCTGCTCGACCAGCTCGGCCTCGACGACCGGCGGCGCCTGTTCGTCGTGAACCGGGCCGACGCCAAGGTCGGCCTGCCCGTCGAGGAGATCGAGGCCACCGTGGGTGCCCCCGCCGACGTCACGATCCCTTCGAGCCGCACGGTGCCGATCGCGGTGAACCAGGGCGAGCCGGTGGTCGGCGACCGCCGCTCTCCCGCCGGCGCCGCGCTGGCCCGGCTCGTCGCCATGTTCCTGCCCGAGCCGGCGGCCGCCAAGGGCGGGCTGCTGCGCCGGGCCCCCCACAAGGTGAAGGAGGTCGCGTGAGCCTCAGCGACTACCTCCGCAAGCCCGCAGCCGGCGCCGGCGCCGAAGGACCGGCGGCGGCGCCGAGCGCGGGCCCGTCGGGACCCGCCACGGACGGCGGGCCGACGGGCACGGTCGACCCGTTGGCGGGACTGAAGGCCCGGGTGCAAGACGCCCTGTTCGAACGCCTCGGATCCCGCCTCTACGACGCCTCCCTGTCGCCGAGCCAGCTCGACAGCCAGGTGGTGGAGGAGCTCGGCCGAATCCTGACCGACGAGCCGGTGCCGCTCAGCGTCACCGAGCGCGAGCGGCTGGTGGCCGAGATCTCCGACGACGTGCTCGGGTACGGCCCGATCGAGCGGTACCTGGACGACCCGACCGTCACCGAGATCATGGTGAACGGCGCGCAGGCGATCTACATCGAGCGGGCCGGGAAGCTGTTCAAGACCAGCGAGCGGTTCGGCAGCGACGAGCGGCTGCGTCACATCATCGACAAGATCGTCGGTCGGGTGGGGCGGCGCATCGACGAGTCGTCGCCGATGGTCGACGCCCGTCTCCCCGACGGGTCCCGGGTGAACGCCATCATCCCGCCGCTGGCCGTCGACGGCCCGATGCTCACCATCCGCAAGTTCGCCAAGACCCGCCTCACCCTCGACGACCTGGTGGCGTTCGGGACGCTCAGCCCCGAGACCACCGACTTCCTCGCCGCCTGCGTGCAGGGCCGGCTGAACATCATCGTGAGCGGCGGGACCGGCACCGGCAAGACCACCCTGCTCAACGTGCTCTCCGCGCTGATCCCCGACGACCAGCGGATCATCACCATCGAGGACGCCGCGGAGCTGCAGCTGCACCAGGAGCACCTGGTGCGACTCGAGGCCCGCCCCCAGAACATGGAGGGCAAAGGCGACGTCACGATCCGCGACCTGGTGCGCAACGCGCTGCGGATGCGTCCCGACCGGATCATCGTCGGCGAGGTCCGCGGTGCGGAGGCGCTCGACATGCTCCAGGCCATGAACACCGGGCACGACGGGTCGCTGTCGACGCTGCACGCCAACTCGCCTCGCGACGCGCTCACCCGTCTGGAGACGATGACGCTCATGGCGGGGATGGACCTGCCGTTGCGAGCGGTGCGGGACCAGGTCGCCTCGGCGCTCGACCTCATCGTGCACCTGGAGCGGCTGCGCGACGGCAGCCGTCGGGTCACCCAGATCACCGAGGTGGTGGGCATGGAAGGTGAGGTGGTGACGATCTCGGACCTGTTCGCCTTCGATTTCGCCGCCGGGCTCGACGCCGACGGCCGCCACCGGGGCCGGCTGCTGCCCACCGGGCTGCGCCCCACGTTCACCGAGCGGCTGCGCGACCTGGGTATCGAGCTGCCGGCCCGGCTGCTCGGCATCGACGCCCCCACCCTGCACCGACCGGGGGTGCGGCGGTGAGCGCCCTGTGGCTGGCGCTGGGCGCCGCGGCGCTGTTCGGGGGGCTGGCGCTGCTCGGCCTGGTGGCCCTCACCCCCGGGGTGCCCCGCCGGCGCCTGGCCGCCGAGTTCGGCGCCCGGTCCGGGCAGGACCGCTCCCACCTGTCGGCCCTGGGGGCCCGGGCGGTGGCGCTCACCGAACGGGCCTTGACCCGTCGGTCCCGTGACCGCATGGTCGCCGCCGCGCTCGAGCGGGCCGGGATCGACCTGCGCCCACCCGAATTCGTGCTGCTGGCGGTGTGCTGCGCGCTGGTCGGAGGCTTCGTCGGCCTCGCCGTCGGCGGGCCGGCGCTCGGGCCGGTGGCAGCCGGGCTGGTGGGCGCCGGTTTCGCCGGGGAGGTGCGCTGGAAGACCCCCCGGCGCCCGCAGGCGTTCGCCGAGCAGCTCCCCG
>CALEDW010000167.1 GCA_937949585.1 uncultured Acidimicrobiia bacterium | reverse complement strand
AGCAGGCCGGCGGGGACGAGCGCCCGTCCCCGGCCGCCCGGGTCGGCCACGGCGGTGAGGCGGGCCGCCCCCAGCGCGGCCGCGCCGAGCCCCGCCACGGTGCCGACGATGCCGAGCGTCACGGCGAGGACCTCGAGGCGCACCGGCGTGAGCGTGTCGGCGGTCACGAGGACCCACAGCCACAGCGGGCTGGTCACCGCCTCGACCCGCTCACCGGCGTTGAACACCGGGCCGTGGCCGTCCTGGACCTGGCGCACCACCCGGAGCACGATGAACCCGTCGTCGCTCATCCAGCGGTACGCCACCGCCGCCACCGCAACGGCGGCGAGGGTGACGCCGGTGAGCGCCCACCGGCGTGCGACCCGGTTCACCGGCCCACCGCTCGCCAGGCGCCGCCGCGGTGCACGCGGGCGAGGATCGGGGCCTCCAGGAAGCGCCACGACGCCGCGGCCACGGCGAGGGCGGTGCCGAGCTGGAGGACGATCATCCCCGGTCCTCGCCACGGCAGGTGGTGCACGAGCAGGAGGAAGATCGGCCAGTGCCACAGGTACAGCCCGTAGGCGATGCGGCCGACTGCGGCCATCGGCGACCAGGCCAGCACCCGGGTGAGCGCACCGCCGGGCTCCTGGACCACCTCGGCCATGATCGCCGCAAAGCACAGCGAGGCGGCCAGGAACAGGCCCCGGTACACCCAGCGGTCGGTGAGCGCGGTGCCCTGGAGCATCGCGACCACGATCGGGACCGAGGCCCAGCCTGCGATCCGGATCGCCCGCCGGACCCCCGGGGCGGCGGCGAAGAGGCCGCAGGAGGCGGCGAAGGCGAGGGCCACGCCCACGAAGAAGGCCTGGGCCCGGGTATCGGTGGCGTAGTAGAGGCGGCGGTCGTCGGCCACCCGACCCGCCAGCCAGGCCATCCATCCCGCCGAGGCGACGGCCAGGACCAGCAGCGCCACGGTGACGGTCCGCAGGCGCACCCGCAGCCCGAGCACCCACATCGTGGCCAGCGGGGCCACGAGGTAGAACTGCTCCTCCACCGACAGCGACCAGCCGTGCTCGAGGTACAGGAACGGCGGCTGGCGGGCGGCGATCCCCACCCAGTTGTTCACGTAGCCGAGGGTGGCCAGCAGCTGCCGCCAGGCCGGCCAGGTGCCGGGCACCGGGCCCCAGCCGGTCACCAGCAGCAGCGCCACGAACGTGCACACCGCGGCGAGAGCCGGGAACAGACGGGCGGCTCGGCGCACCCAGAACCCCCGCAGGCTGATCCGCCCGGTGCGGTACCGCTCCTCCAGCAGCAGCGAGATGATGAGGAACCCGCTCTGCACGAAGAACATGTCGAGCCAGAGGAAGGCGCCGGGGACCAGGGCGGTGCGGACCTCTCCGTAGTTCGCGACCTGGGCGTGGTAGAGGCAGAAGGTGAGGATGCCGATGCCCCGGAACCCGTTGAACGCCGGCTGGTAGCCGATGCGGAAGTCGACCCAGTCGTCGTGACGGGTCGCGACGGTGCCGGTCACCGGCGGGTCGCGCTCCATCCGGGGGCCGGCGGTGACAGCAGCGCCCAGCCGAGCGCGACGGTGGCGGCGACGAACGCGGCGAGGAGCACACCGGCCGGCAGCGGCGGCCCCCACGGTGCGCCGGCGAGGTAGTCGAACGGGTTGCGCCCCCGGGGTTCGCCCAGGCCGACGCGCCGGGCGGCGGCGACGAACGCCGCGACCTGTGCCGCCAGGAGCAGAACCGTGGCCGACCGGGTGAGGCGCGTGCCGAGCCGGCCGAGCGGCGCAGGGTCGGCGAGCGCGCCGGCGAGGATCGGCACCCCGGCGTACAGCGGCAGGCCGTAGCGGCCTTGCCAGTCGAAGCCGATCGGGGGCAGGTTGAAGCCGTCGGCGCCGACGGTGAGCGCCACGCCCACCGCGGCCACACCGGCGATCGCCACCCGGCCCCGCGCCGCGGCCGTCGCCACCCCGACCGCGACCAGCGCGACGGCCACGACGAGCCAGAGCCACAGGACCGGTCGGGGCGCGGGGATGGCGTTGATCCCGAGCAGTCCCACCGCCTCCCGGACGAAGTCGTCGAGGCGGCCGAGTGTGCCGAGCAACCCCCGGCCGGGCCGGTCGGTGGGGTGTCGCAGTCCGAAGCCGAGGAGCCATGCGGCGTGGGCGGCGGTGAGCACCCCGCCGACGGCGAGCCAGCGGCGCACCGCCGGGTCGCTCCGCACCGTCCGTCGCCAGGGCGTCGTGGTGAGCACCGCGGTCGCCGCCAGCGCCACCGCCGCGAACGCCGGTCCGAAGGGGCGGGTGCCGACGAGCACCGCGAGCGCGACCCCGCCGCGGTGCACGAGGCGGCGGAAGTCGGGCGCGCCCGGGTCACGGCCCGCCATCGCCGCCACCGTGGCCCACAGGCAGGCCGCGGCGAGGATCTCCCAGGCGCTCGGGTTCACCTGCCCGGCCAGGTGCCAGGCCATCGGCGTGACCGCCACCACGACGCCCAGCGTTGCGGTGGGCGGCGAGCGGGTCGCCCGCGCCGACCCGAGCGCCCCGGCGAACAGCCAGGCGGCCACGAGCGCGCCGAGGAGGCGCATCAGGTACATCCCGACCCGGTCCGGGGCGATGAGGGTGGGCAACCCGAAGACGGCGTAGGGCAGCGGGAACCCGCGGAACTCGTAGGTCCCCACCTCCACGAGGCGCCACCCGCCCCGAAAGGCGGGTGCGCACCGGGGTGTCAGCTCCGCGGGACGGGGGTTGAACGCCGAGGGTTGGAAGCAGGCGGCCCGGTCGAAGCGGGTGTACGCCTCGGGGACCCGCACCACCATGACGTCGGTGACGCCCCCGACGACCGGCCCGGTGAGCCGACCCCGGGCCGTGGCCGCGGCCCGGGCGGCGTGTGGGCCCTCGTCGGGCCCGGCGAGGATCGGGAACGCCAGCGCCCAGGACGCGAAGGCCACCGCGGCGGAGAGGAAGCACACCCACCACCCGATGCGGGCGTCCCCGCGGTCCCGACGTCCGCCCGCTGCGGTCGCCGCGGGCCCCACCTCCGGGCCGGCCACCGGTCCCGGGCTAGCCTGGACCGAGGTCACCGGCGCGAGGGCGGCCTCAGCGGCACCGAGACGAGGACCGGGGGATGAAGCGCATCGGCATCATCGTCGTAGCGTACAACGCCGCCTCCACCCTGGCGTCGGTCCTGGACCGCATCCCGCGTTCGTTCGTGCCCCGGGTCGAGCGCATCATCGTCAACGACGACTACAGCGACGACGCCACCTACCTGGTCGGACTCGGTTACCGCCAGCTCTCCGACCTGCCGCTGGAGGTGATCCGCCACCCCCGCAACCTCGGGTACGGCGGGAACCAGAAGGCAGGGTACCGGTGGGCGATGGAGCACGGCCTCGACGTCGTGGTCCTGCTCCACGGCGACGGCCAGTACGCCCCGGAGCTGCTGCCGGAGATCGTGGCGCCGCTGGAGCGCGACGAGGCCGACGCCGTGTTCGGCTCCCGCCTGCTGGTCCCCGGCGCGGCCCGCAAGGGGGGTATGCCGATCTACAAGCTCATCGGGAACCGGATCCTCACCCGCTACGAGAACTGGATGGTCGGCACCGACCTGTCCGAGTGGCACAGCGGCTACCGCGCCTACTCCGTGGCCGCGCTGCGGGACATCCCCTTCGAGCGGAACTCGAACGGATTCGATTTCGACACCCAGATCATCATCCAGTTGCACGAGGCCGGGAAGCGCATCGCCGAGATCCCGATCCCCACCTACTACGGCGACGAGATCTGCTACGTGAACGGGCTGCGGTACGCCTGGGACATCACCCGGGCCGTCACCCGGTACCGCGCCCACAAGATGGGGTTCGGGACCGGCGAGCTCGCGTTCGCCACACAGGGCTACGCGCTCAAGGGCGGCGAGCACACCTCCCACGGGGTGATCGTCGGTTGGCTCGCCAACCGGCCCCGCTGCCGGATCCTCGACCTCGGGTGCGCCGACGGCGCGCTCGGCGAGCGGCTGCGGGCGCTGGGCCACGAGGTGACCGGCGTCGATCACACGAAGCTCGACGGGGTGGGGGAGCGCCTCGACCGGTTCGTCGAGGCCGACCTCGAGCGGGGGATCCCGGCAGAGGTGGGCGACGGCTACGACGTGGTGCTGCTCGCCGATGTGCTCGAGCACACCCGCGACCCGCAGCACCTGCTCGCCGAGGTGCGGCGCTGCGTGTCCCCCCACGGGTCGGTGATCGTGAGCGTTCCGAACTTCGCCCACTGGTACCCGCGCCTGCGGGTCGCCGCCGGGCGTTTCGACTACGACCGCCAGGGGATCCTCGACCGTACCCACCTGCGGTTCTTCACCCGCCGATCCTTCGAGCGTCTCGCCGGGCGGGCAGGGTTCGCCCCCCGCCGCCGCACCGCGGTCGGCCTGCCGCTGGAGGTGCTCGACCGAGGGCGCCGGTCCTCGGGGGAGGACCCGGGGGCCCGCGGGCTGCTCGGTCGCCTCGATCACGCCGCGGTCGAGGTGTGGCCCACGCTGTTCGCGTACCAGTTCGTCTACGAGCTGGACCCGGTGACCGCCGACCGTCCCGCCTGAGCGGGAGCCGGTGCCCCGCGGAGCCCTCGGCGTGACCGGCGCGCTCGCCGAGGCATCGGTCGGGCCGGTCACCCTGGCACCGACGCGCTGGCTCCTCGGCTGCGTCGCGCTCGGCGCCGTCCTCGGCACCCTGGGATGGGCGGCGGTGGGGGTCCGGCGGGCGCTCGTCCCGGCCTGGCGGGGCGTGCCGGCCCGCCTCGCCGAGGTCGTGGCGGCGCTGGCGTTGCTGGCCCTCGGGGCCCAGGCGGCCGGCGCGCCGGGCTGGTTCCGGGCC
>CALEDW010000166.1 GCA_937949585.1 uncultured Acidimicrobiia bacterium | reverse complement strand
GCTCGAATACCGGTGGGGCCGGGGCTTCGGGCCGCCACCCCCGGCCGCGCGGGTGCTCTTCCACGAACCCGGGCTCGGCGCGCACGCCCGGGCCCACCTCGCCGCCGCCGAACGGATGCTCGCCCGCCGCATCCACACCGGTGGACTGACCGTGCGGGCACGGCTGCGCGCCGCTGCGTCCCGCCACCCTTGGCTCCGCGACCTCACCCTCGCCGGCAGGGCTGCGGACGCCGCGCATCGCCTCGCCGGATCGACGCTGCTCGTGTCGTGCGTGGAAGACGGCACCTGCGAGCTGGGGCACCGCTGGCACGAACTGGTCCGTCGGGTCGGATCCCTGCGGACCGAGGACGTCGGACGGCACCTCGTGGTCTGGATCCGGCCGGGCCACGCGGCGGGATCGCTCAACCCGGGGCAGAACGTCGTTCCGGATCGGCGCCGGTGCCCAGCGGCGCCACGTAGACGCCCACCGTGCGGAACGCGAACGCCTCTTCGAGGGCCACCCAGCGGCGGAACCTCCGCTCCCAGCGGGGCGGGAGCTCGAGTGCACCCGCGGGCAGCGCCCGGAGCAGCTCGCCGCTCACCAGCACCTTCCTGCCCGGCAACGGCGTGGGCCCGGAGACGAGTGGGGCCAGGGTGCCGAGCTGTCCCCGTCGGACCAGATCGACGCCCCGCGGGCTGAGACGCAGGCGCCCGGCCTCGAGGTAGCGCACCAGCCGCGCGCCGAGCCGCTCCCGCTCGCGACCGGCCGCCGGTCCCAGCGCCCGGTGCACCGCCACCAGGCGGCCGCCCGGCGGGGGACGCAGCCCGGCGGTCCCGAGCCGGTACCCGATCCGGGCGGTGGCGTTGTCGCCGAGGAACCGACGGTCCCGGCCCAGCTGCCGCACCCAGCCTTCCTCGTCCACCACGAACTCCACGCCTCGACGCTGCAGCGTCGCCATGATCGGGGTGCTGTACGGCTCGGCGAAGCGCAACGTCCGGGTTTCGAAGAGCAGCGGGCCGGGCGGCAGCGAGGCCCGCTCGAGCTGCCGGTTGAGGTCGGCGACCACCGGGATCGCCCACGCGTCGAGACTGGGGCCGGAGCGCACCTCGTAGGTGGGCAGCGTCAGCGCCGCGACCACCGCGGTGAGCCCGACCACGCCGGTGACGGCCACGGTGCGCCGGCGCACCAGCCGGTCGAGGCCGACCGACCGGGCGAGTGCCACCCCGACGGCCGAGGCGCTGAACGCCGACACCGGCCACAGGTAGCGCAGCTGGTGCGGGGCGATCCCCAGGACCCCTTCAGGGATCGACGCGACCGTCACGATGCCGGCGCCGACCGCCGCCGCGGCGACGGCCACACCGGCCAGCGCCACCCGGTCTCGCCGGCGGGCGGCGAGCAACCCGAGCAGGCCGAACGCCGTCGCCGTCGCGCCCAAGGCCACCACCGCGTGCCGCAGCGACGGTAGCCCCGTGACCGCCCCGCCGACCCCGGTCGGGCCGCGCCCGGCGAGCGGATCCCAGCCGAGCGCGTCGCGGAACGAGTGGCGTAACCACAGCGGCAGCCGGCCCCCGACCGCGGCCCACAACCGCAGCGCGTTCACCATCCCCGCGCTCGCACCCTCACGCGACCCCACCGCGCCGAGGAGCCGCCCGAGGTTCCCCTCCGAACCGGCCCGCACCTGCTCCCACAGCGCCGGCGCCCAGCACACCACGCCCAGGGCAACCGACGCGCCCACCGGTCCCCGCCACGACACCCCGTCGCGTCGGGCGGCCCGGGTCACGCCCCCGACGGCGAGCGGCACGAGCGCGGCGACGAGGTACACGTAGGTGAGGTGGGTCTGGAGCACGAAGCTCGCCGCCGGCACCAGGAGGGGCAGGAGGCGCACGTCGCCGGCGGTCACCGCCCAGCCCACCACCAGGGTGGCGTAGGCGGGCAGCAACAGCGAGTGCGGTTGCCACGGCTCGAACAACAGTTCCGAGCCCATCGACCAGGCCAGTCCGGCCCCCGCCGCCGTGGTGAGCGCGGCGCCGAGCGGACCGGCCAGCCTGCCCGCGACGAGCGCGGCCACCAGCAGCGACACGCCGTTGAGCAGCGCCACCCCGACGGCGGTGCCGAGGTCGGGGCCGAGGAGGCGCACCGGCACCGCCAGCTCGTAGAACAGCAGCGGCCCGGGGTTGTTCACGGCCTTGCCGACGCTGAGCGACGCCGAGGTCCAGGTGCCGAGCAGCGGGACGTGGCGGGTGAACACGTCGTGGGCGCGGATGGTGAAGAACGCGTTGTCGCCGATCGGGATCCAGCCCCGCATCCCGGCGCGGGCCGCCGCGACGATCACCGGGGCCAGGGCGGCGGCGACGCCGGTGGCGACCAGCACGCGTTCGGTGACGGTCGGCGGCGGGAACGGCCCGCGCCCCGCAGGAGGATCGTCGCTCGCCGGACGGGTCATCGGGTCATGAGCCGCAGGGTCGGGGGACCGACGAACACCGCAGCCGGCTGGCCGAGGTCGAGGAGCTCCTCGAGCAGGCGCTTCGTGGTCGCGTCGAGGCGGGGATCGAAGGTGGCGATGAACAGGTTCTCGTCGACGAGCGGCACGAGGTCTGCCCGACCCGCGGCGTCGAGCCGGTCGATCGCCTCGCGGCGCAACGCCCGGTACCGGCGCCGCTCCACCGGGGTGCGGGGGTCGTAGGAGGCGACGAGCGTGAACCCGGGTGTCCGTCGGGCCCGGGGGATGTCGAGCCCCCGGGAGAAGTGCACGGTGGCGGTCGCGGTGCGCGGGGTGAGCACCCGGTGGGGGGTGACGACCCAGCGCAGCACCGGCGGGCCGCCGGCCCGGAACCCGGCCCGCTCGAGCTCGTTGACGAGTCCGTACTCGGCCGCGCCGATGTTCACCGTGTCCACGTAGGTGACGAGGTACCGCCCGTCCCGTCCCCCGCCGGGCACGGTCCCCGACTCGAGGGCGCGCCGCAGGTCGGGGACGAGGGCGGCCATGAGGTCCGACAGGGGCGGCTCCGGGACCTCCACCCGCCGGGCCTCCCAGGCAAAGACGCCGACCACCACGAGCGCGGCCACCGCCGCCGCGGCGGTCGGCGCCCGCCGGGCCGTCGTCTCGTGACGGCTCGCCTCGACCCACCGGGTCCACGCCAGCCACCCGCCCCAGGCGGTGGCCCACAGCACGAGGGCACCGAGGGCCCACGCCCAGAGCATCAGGTAGAACCAGACGTACCCGAAGATCCGGCTGATCGAGACGGCACCGAGCACCAGTGCCGTGCCGAGCACGAGGTGCAGCTCGAGCAGGCGCCGCTCCCGGGCCTGCAGCGCGATCCCCACCGACCCGAACCACGCGGTGAGCACGGCCACGCCGGGCAGGACGCTGCCCGACGTCACGTTGCGGCGGGCGAGCAGCGACCAGGGGTTCAGGTGGACGAGGATCTGTTCGATTCCCGCCCGCAGCCCGATCCCGGATTCGGGGGGATCGGTGAAGTACCGCCAGACGATCCCGAGGTTGCCGTGGTCGCTGATCGCCTGCTGCCACAGCGGCGGGAACCACAACACGAGGCCCAGCAGCGCGCTGCCGCCCAGGGTGCGCACCGCCCCCCGCCTCCGTGCCGGGTCGCCCCGCACCGCCTCGACGGCGAGGGCGGCGGCGCCGAGCAGCCCGAGCCCGGCGACGAGCGCGGCGTAGGAGATGTGGGTCTGCACGCACAACGAGCCCGTCGCCACCGCCACCGGTGCACCCAGGCGGTCGCCGCACCGCAGGCCCCAGATCGCCACCACGAACACCACGAACCACAGGATCGGCAGGTAGGGGTTCCAGGGCTGGGTGAGCAACGACGCCCCGTAGAAGCGCATCACCAGCGCCAGCGCCACCGCGAAGCTCCACACCACCGCCGGACCGCCCCGGCGGGCCACGAGCCACACTGCGGCGAGCACGGCCCCGACGTTGCAGACCGCGGCGGCGAGCTGCATCGACCAGGCGCTCCCACCGCTCAGCCGGTACACGGGCCAGAGGGCGTAGAAGCTCAACGGTCCGGGATGCGAGCCCTGCAGGAAGCGCCCGATCCGTCCCGGGAGGCCGATGAGCGGGGCATGGCGGGTCGGCACGTCCCGCAGCCGCAGCTCGGTCTGCGCGAGGTCGAGGACCGGGTACCAGTGCTGCGCCGCCAGGGTCACCACGGCGACCGCCACCGGAACGGCCAGCAGGACCCCGGCCCGCACCCAGACGCGGGTCGGCGCACCGGGCATCGCCGGGAGCATAGGAGCGTTCAGCGAACGGGCTGTGACCCCACCGACGGACCGGCTCGCCGAACGCCCCGCCGGCCCCGCCACCGGTCCCGCACTCCCCACCAGGTGACCAGCGCCATCTCCTCGAGCATCACGGTGAGCGACATCTTCGAGTGGCCCCGCACCCGGTCGGTGAAGGTGATCGGCACCTCCGTGATGCGCCCGCCGGCCCGCTGCACCCGGTAGGCCATCTCGATCTGGAACCCGTAGCCTTTGGCCCGGGTCTCGGCGTACGACACCCGCTCCAGGATCTCGGCCCGGTAGGCGCGGAACCCGGCGGTGGCGTCGCGCACCCCGGTGCGCAGCATGAACCCCGTGTACAGGTTGCCGTAGCGCGACAGGCCCCGCCGCCACGCCGGCCAGTGCGGGATCGAACCGCCGGGCACGTAGCGCGACCCGATCACCAAGTCGGCACCGTCGAGGGCGTCGAGCAGGTGCGGGAGCGCGGCCGGGTCGTGGGAGAGGTCGGCGTCGATCTGGACGAGCACGTCGTAGCCACGGGCCAGCCCGATCGCGAACCCGGCCCGGTAGGCGTTGCCGAGCCCCTGCTTGGCGGGCCTGCGAAGTACCTCGATGCGCCCGAGCTCGGCGGCGAGCTTCTCGGCGAGGTCGGCGGTGCCGTCGGGGCTGTTGTCGTCGAGCACGAGCACGTCGGCGTCCGGGACCGCAGACCGCGTCCGGCGGAGGAACTCCTCGATGTT
The DNA here is from genome assembly GCA_937949585.1 of uncultured Acidimicrobiia bacterium. GTDB lineage: Bacteria > Actinomycetota > Acidimicrobiia > IMCC26256 > CALEDW01 > CALEDW01. Next base: position 6,231 of record CALEDW010000166.1, on the reverse strand, counting down.
CGCCGCCTCGACGTAGGTCGGCGTGCAGACGAGCACGCGCACGGTGGCCGATGGTAGTGGCGCCCGGTGCCCTATCGTACCGCCGACACGAAGGGCCTGGGGATGCCGAGTCGCACACCCGACGAACTCACCGATCTCGACGCGCCGCGCCCGCGCCCCGGCGCGCCGGTGGCGCCCGGGTTGCTGCGCGCCGGACCCCGGCTGATCGTGCTGAGCGCCCTCATGCTGTTCCTGGAGCTCGCGCTCATCCGCTGGTCCGGCTCGAACGTGCTGTACCTGTCGTACTTCTCGAACTTCGTGCTGCTGGCCAGCTTCCTGGGGATCGGGCTCGGGTTCCTGCGGGCCCGCCATCCCCGCGACCTCTACCCCTGGACGCCGGTGGCCCTGCTCGTGCTCGTGGCCTTCATCCGGCTCTTCCCGGTGCAGTTGCAGAACACCGGCGACCAGCTGCTGCTCCTCGGCGGCGACATCACCAGCAGCGGCCCGCCCCGCGAGCTCGTCCTCACCGTGATCTTCGTGCTCACCGCCGCCACGATGGCCTTCGTCGGGGAGGGGGTGGCCCGCACCTTCGCACTGTTCCGCCCGCTCGACGCCTACGGCCTCGACCTGGTCGGCAGCATCCTCGGGGTCCTCGGGTTCATCGTGTTGGCGTTCCTCGGGGCGCCCCCGGTCGTGTGGGGCGCGATCGTGGCCGCGGGGTTCGCGCTGACCGCGTGGCCCTCCCGCCGGGACGTCCGCGTCGTGGCCAACGTTGCGGCCCTGGCCGCCACCTTCGGGCTGCTGCTCGCCGAGTCGCTCACCCCGGGCACGTTCTGGTCGCCGTACTACAAGGTGGAGACCGAGCCCACCCGCACCGGGGAGGGGCTGTTCGTGCGGGTGAACGGGGTCGCCCACCAGGCCCACCTCCGGGCGAGCCGCAACCCGATCTACACCACCGTCTACGAGCGGGCCCGGCCCCGCTCCCTCGACGACGTGCTGGTGATCGGGGCCGGGGGCGGCAACGACGTGGCGGTGGCCCTCGCCCGCGGGGCGCAGCGGGTCGATGCGGTGGAGATCGACCCGGTGCTGCAGCGCCTGGGCCGCGACCACCATCCCGACCGGCCCTACTCGGACCCGCGGGTGCGGGTCCACATCGACGACGGGCGGGCCTTCCTGGAGCGCACCGACCGCCGCTACGACCTCATCAACTTCGCACTGCCCGACTCGCTCACGCTGGTGCAGGGGCAGTCGGCGCTGCGACTCGAGAGCTACCTGTTCACCCGCGAGGCGCTCGAGGCCGTGCGCGACCACCTCAAGCCCGGCGGGGTCTTCTCCATGTACAACTACTACCGGGAGGACTGGCTCGTCGCCCGCTACGCCCGGACCTTGGCCGAGGTGTTCGGACGGCCGCCGTGCGTCCGTTCCATCGGACCGAAAGAGGCCGGGCGCCTGGCGGTGCTGGTCACCTCGGTCGACCCCGACGCCGTGCGCTGCCCCGAGACCGACCGGATCGACCTGGCCGGGGCACCGGCGCCCGCCACCGACGACCACCCCTTCCCGTACCTGCGGACCCGGTCGCTGCCGCCGGTGTACCTGGTGGTGATCGGGCTCATCCTTGCGGTCTCGATCGTGGCCGTGCGCGGCGTCGCCGGGCCGCTGCGGCCGATGGCGTCGTTCCTCGATCTGTTCTTCATGGGCGCCGCGTTCCTGCTGCTCGAGACGAAGAGCATCGTGCAGTTCGCGCTGCTGTTCGGCACCACCTGGTTCGTGAACGCGCTCGTGTTCCTGGGGATCCTCGCCTCGGTGCTCGCCGCGGTCGCCCTGCAGAAGCGGGTCCGCCTCCGCCGCCCGCAACGCCTCTACGTCGTGCTCGCGGTCGCGCTCCTCGTTGCGTGGCTGGTGCCGCTGCGCACCCTGCTCGCCCTCGACCCGCTCCCCCGTTTCGCGGTGGCGGTGACGTTGGCCTTCTTCCCGATCTTCACCGCCAACCTGGTGTTCACCCAGCGCTTCCGCGACACCGCCAACTCCACCACCGCGTTCGGCGCCAACCTGTTGGGGGCGATGTTCGGCGGTCTGCTGGAGTACGCGTCGCTGGTGGTGGGCTTCCGGGCCCTGTTGCTGGTCGTGGCGCTGCTCTACGGCCTGGCGTTCGCCTTCGGGCGCCGGTTCCTGGGTGGGACGCCCGCCGAGCACCCGGCGGTGCCGGCTCCGGTGGCCGCCGCCGCGCCCTCGCCTGCGCCGTGACCGCCGCCGCCGTCCGGACCGGCCGCCGCCGGATCGGGGGCGCCGACCTGGCCACCCTCGCCGTCCTGGTGGTGGCGTTCGCGCTGCCCTTGCGGGGGATGCTGCGCAGCCAGGGACCGCCGATGGAAGAGGGGTTCATGCTCGTGTTCCCCGAGCGGTTCCTGGCCGGCGACGTGCCGAACCGCGACTTCCTGCACCTGTACGGGCCGGGCAGCGTCTGGGTGCTGGCGGGCTGGTACCGCCTCCTCGGCGTCACGCTGTGGAGCGAACGTCTCTTCGGGCTCCTCCAGCAGATCGGGGTGGTGGTCGGGGTGTGGGGAATCGCCCGGTTCTGGAACCGGGCGCTCGCCACCGTGAGCGCGCTGGTGTCGGTGATGCTCGTCGTCCCCCCGCTGGGGCTCGTGGCCCTGGCCTGGACCGGTGGAGTGGCCCTCGGGATCTGCGGGCTCGCTGCGGTGCTGCAGGCCCGCCGGCTCGGCGAGGACCGTCGCGGGGGGCGCTGGGCGGTGCTCGGCGGCATCGCCGTCGGCGCCGCGCTGCTCTACCGGCTCGACCTCGTGGTGGCCGTCGGGCTCGGCGTCGGCGCCGCGCTGTGGGGCGCACCGGTGGCGCTGCGGCGCCGGGTGCTCGTCGCCGGCGGCGCCACCGCCGCGCTCTACCTGGTGCACCTGGTGATGGCGGGACCGTTCACGGTGTTCCGGGGAATGGTGCTCGACCCCGTGGTGTACCTGCGGGGCGGCCGGCGGCTGCCCGTCCCGCCACCCTGGGACCGACTCGACGGCTACCTGCAGATCGTCGGGACCACGAAACGGTACCGGTGGGCCCTGCCCTCACCGGACATCCCCGCCCAGTTGACCCTCTGGTTCTTCCTGCTGCTCGCGAGCGTCGGGTTGTTGGTGGGGGTGGGGATCTGGGCGGTGCGGGCGGAGCCGGCCCGGCTGCGAAGCCGGGTGCTGCTCGCCGCCGCGCTGTTCGGCCTCGGGCTGGTGCCCCAGGCGGTGCAGCGGGCCGACTCCACCCACCTGGCCTGGGTGAGCTGCGTACCGATGGCGCTCCTGCCGGTAGGGCTCGTCGAGCTCACCCGCCGCCTGCGGCCCGGCGCCGACCCGCTCCGGGCGAGCTGGATCGCCGGGTCCGTCGTCGGCGCGCTGTTCCTGCTCGTGCTGCCCTACTACACGGTCGCGACCTGGACGGATTTCGTGTTCCAGACCTTCGGACGGCAGCGCCAGGCATTCGAGATCCGCCGGGGGGACCGCGTGTTCTACTACGGCCGTTCCGACGTCGCCGACGCCAACAACGCGCTGCTCGCCGAGGTTCCGGGCTTCGTCCGCCCGGGCCAGCGCCTCATCGTCGCGCCGCTCGACATGCGCAAGACCCCCTACAGCGATGCGCACCTCTACCACCTGCTGCCCGAGTTGCGCCCGGGCACCTACTACATCGAGATGGACCCCGGGGTCGCCAACGCCCCCGACTCCCGGTTGGCCGGCGAGATCGCCCGCGCCGACGTGGTGATCCTGTCCGACGTGTGGAGCAACTGGGACGAGCCCAACGACTCCCGGCGGGTGGGGCCCGACCGGCCGAACCGGGTGCTGCGGGCCCGCCACTGCCGGGTGCGCACCTACGGCGACGGGCTCTACGAGGTGTGGCTGCGCCGCCGCCCGGGTGAGGACTGCGCCGCGGTACGGGCCCGGGTCGACGCGCTGCTCGGCGCCCGGCCGGGCGCCCGCGGGGACTGAGGACCCTCCGGACCGTCAGCCGGTCCGCCGGGCCGCCTCCTCCGCCCGCTCGAGCGCCGCCCGGGGGAGCACCGGGGCGTCCCGGCCCGTCCCGCCGCCGCGCCGCTCCTCGTGGTACTCACCCTCCACGTTCACCGACCAGGTGTCGTGGGCGGCGCCGAAGATGTTCTCCACCGCCAGCATCGCGGTGTACATCGAGTGGTCCTGGTTGTTGTAGCGATGCATGCCGTTGCGCCCGACCGGGAACACGTTCGGGGTGTGGGCCTCGATCCAGGCCCGCAGCACCTCCACGTTGGCGGCGTAGCGCTCGTCGTACACCGGGTAGGCCTTGGGCATGCGCACCACGTAGCCGGCCTCCACCTTCGAGGCGTCGGCGAGGCCGAGGCGGTCGAGTTCCCGCCGGGCCCGCTCGATCAGCTCCTCGTCGGGGCTCGTCCACAGGTCGTCGCCCTCGTTCACGAAGTACTCGAGGCCGAGGCAGGTTCGCCCCTCTTTCACCAGGTACGGCGACCAGGCCCCGAAGTTCTGGATCCGGCCGACCTTCACCCCGGTGTCGTGGATGTAGATCCAGTTGTCGGGGAACGAGTACTCCTCCGGGACGACGAGCGCCACGGTGATGAAGTCGCGGTAGCGCAGGTCGTCGGCGGCTCCGCGCACCTCGTCGGGAACGGCCGGCTCCATCGCCCGCACCAGCGCGCTGATCGGCATCGACGACACGACGTGGGTGCAGGGGAACGCCACCGGGCCGCCGGGACCCTCCGCCTCCACCGCCACCGCGCCCCGGCCCGGCTCCCACCGCACCCGGCGCACCTCGTGGTGCAGGTGGAGGCGGCTCCCGGCCGCGGTCACGAGCGCGGCGCAGCGCTCCCACATCTGGCCCGGCCCGTACTTCGGGTAGTTGAACTCCTCGATGAGACTGGTCACCTGCCGGCTCCGGTCGCGGCGGGCCTTGAGGGCCTTGGGGGTGACGGCGTCGAGCGCGGCGCGCACCAGCGACAGGTTCTTGATCCGCTGCGCCCCCCAGTCGGCCGACAGCTCCGAGGCGGGGACTCCCCACACCTTCTCGTTGTAGGTCTTGAAGAAGATCCGGTAGAGGCGCCACCCGAAGCGCGAGGCGATGAACCCCTCCAGCGACGAGGTGTCCTCAGGGGGTCGCACCCGAACCCACAGGTACGAGGCAACGCACTTCGCGGCCTCCCAGGGCCCGAGGTTGGCCAGCGCGTTGCGGGGGGCCAGCGGGTAGTCGTACAGCTTGCCCCGGTACAGGATGCGGCTCATGCGCGGCCGGCGCAGGAACTCGTCGGGCCCGAGGATCTCGAACCAGAGGTCCTCGACGGGCTGGACCTTGGTGAAGAACCGGTGCCCGCCGATGTCGAAGCGCCAGCCGTCGCGCTCGACGGTCCGGCTGATGCCCCCCACCACGTCGTCGGCCTCGAGGATCTCGCAGGTCACCCCGCGCTTGGCGAGCGAGTAGGCGGCGGTGAGCCCCGCCGGACCGGCGCCGATCACCACGACGGCGGGCGCGTCGGCAGGCTCGGCAGGCGTGGGGTCAGCGGTCGGCACGGAGGTCCTCCGGTCGGCGGCCGGCGGCAGCATACCCCCCGGCCGACGGCGGCTCACGGTGCGGGACGGAAGCGGGCCAGGGCCATGAACTCGTAGACGTCCTGGTCGACCGGGACGAGATCGGCCCGGTCGGGCCGGGCCGCCCACATCGTGTTGAGCGCGTCCTCGCAGGCGCGCCCGAAGGTCCGGTACCCGGGGGACCACACGAACCAGACGGTGCCCTCGGGACCGGCGGCGTCCAGCAGCGCCCGGGCGAAGGCGGCCGGGTCCGCCCGGGCGTTGCGCTCGGCGTAGTCGGTCCAGTCGACGAAGCGGGGATCCCCGAAGCGGCCGTCGAGGAACGGCCAGGCCCGCAGCCGCAGGTCGGGCCGGTCGGCGAGCAGCCGGGCGGTCGCCGGACCGAGCTGGTCGGGGCAGAACCCGACCACGTCACCGGGGCGGGCCCCGGCCCGGATCGCGGCGGCGACCTCCGTGGCCTGGGTGCGGGGCTTCACGACGTTGCGCACCCCGCCGACGAGGCCGAGCAGCGCCACACCGGCCAGCACCGCGCCCCGCAGGCGCCGGTCCTCGAGCACGGCGATGCCGTAGCCGACCACGAGGATGAAGAGCGGGAACATCACCGCCGCGTAGCGGGGCTGGAACCCCGAGCCGGTCAGGTACGACACGGTGAGCCCGCCGAGGAGCGTGGCCGCGGCGACGAACCACTCGG
>CALEDW010000165.1 GCA_937949585.1 uncultured Acidimicrobiia bacterium | reverse complement strand
GCCGGCGTCGCGCACGTAGCGCCGCACCGCGGCGTCGGTCCAGCCCATGGCGTAGGTGTGGATGCGCAGGTGCAGGAACACCAGCGTGGCGACGTCCTCGACCACCTGGTTCGGGTAGCGCAGCGCCGCCAGCCGCTCCCGGGCCATGCGGGCCCCGACCACCTCGTGGTGGTGGAAGGTCACCCGGCCCCGCTCGAAGGAGCGGGTCTTGGGCTTGCCGATGTCGTGGAGCAGGGCGGCGAGCCGCAGTACCAGGTCGGGGCGGGTGCGGGCGACGACCGCGATGGTGTGGGCGAGGACGTCCTTGTGCCGGTGCACCGGGTCCTGCTCGAGGCGCATCGCGCCGAGCTCGGGCAGGAACTCGTCGGAGAGCCGGGTCCGGACGAGCAGCCAGAGCCCGGCGGCGGGGTCGTCGGCGACGAGCAGGCGCGAGAGCTCGTCCCGGATGCGCTCGGCGCTCACGATCTCGAGCCGGTGACGTTCCCGGCCGATGGCCCGGACGACCTCCGGCAGCGGCTCGAAGCCCAACGTGGCGACGAAGCGGGCCGCCCGCAGCATGCGCAGCGGGTCCTCCCCGAAGGAGACCTCGGGGCTCAGCGGGGTGCGCAACCGCCGGGCGGCCAGGTCGTCGACGCCGCCGAACGGATCCACCAGCTCCGGCTCGGGCAGGCGCAGCGCCATCGCGTTCACCGTGAAGTCGCGTCGGGCGAGATCGTCGGTGATGCGCTCCCCGAAGCGCACCTCGGGTTTGCGGCTCTCGGGCAGGTACACCTCGGCCCGGTAGGTGGTCACCTCGAAGCGCACCCCGTCGACGATCGCCCCCACCGTCCCGAAGCGCGCCCCCACCATCACCAGCGACGAGGCGAGCGGGGCGAGGACCCGGCGGATCTCGGGCGGGCGGGCGTCGGTGGCGAGGTCGAACTCCGGTCCCCCGGCGCGTTCCCGGCCCAGCAGGAGGTCGCGCACGCTGCCGCCCACGAGGTGGCACTCGTGACCGGCGTCCACGAGGGCGTCGGCGACACGCCGCAGCGGCGCGGCGGGCGCGAGGAGGGAGGCGACGCGGTCGGGGATCCGCACCCGACCATTCTGACCTCTGCCGGCCGGCGCTCCGGGCGCGTCCGGGCCGGGGCGGGTCGCGCTGCTAGCGTCCGCTCCGGTGGTCGAGCACCCTGGGTGGCGCCCAGCCGGGTCGGCATCGTGACCGGGAACGGGTTCGTCACACCCGACGTGTGGCGCTGGATCTGGCTGGTGCTCGCCGCCATCTTCGCGATCGGGGAGCTCGCGGCCACCGGGACGTTCTTCCTCATCTCGTTCGCCATCGGCGCCGGCCTGGCCTGCGCCGCGGCCTTCGCGGGGGCGGCCGTGGCCTGGCAATGGGTCGTGTTCGTCGGTGCCTCCGCGGTGTCGCTGGCGGTGCTGCGCCCCCTGGGGCGGCGTATCGACCGCGACGTCCCCGAGCTCGCGGTGGGGGCGAACCGCTGGGTGGGTCGGGTGGGGGTGGTGATGAGCGACATCCCTCCGGGCCCGCACGAGACCGGCCTGGTGCGCCTCGAGCGCGAGGAGTGGCGGGCCGAGCACGAGGGCAGCGGGACGATCCCCGCCGGCACGCCCGTGGTCGTGACCCGGGTGGCCGGTACCCGCCTCGTCGTCCGGGTAGCCGACCCGTCGAGCCGGGCCGAGGGTGAACGCCGGGCCCGGGAAGCCTGAGGTCGGGCAAGGAGGAGGTCGGATGGCGCCGGTCGTCGTGCTCGCGGTCATCGCCCTGGTGCTGCTCACCGTGGCGGCCAACTCGGTTCGGATCATCCGGCCGTACCAGCGTGGGCTGGTCGAGCGGCTCGGTCGCTACAAGGCCACGGTGGAGCCGGGCCTCCGCATGATCATCCCGTTCATCGACCGCCTCCAGGTCGTCGACATGCGGGAGATGGTCGTCGACGTGCCGCCCCAGGAGGTCATCACGTCCGACAACGTCGTGGTGTCGGTCGACGCCGTCGTGTACTACGAGGCCACCGACCCCCAGCGCCTCGTCTACAACGTGGCGAACTTCCAGGTCGCGGTCACGAAGCTGGCCCAGACGAACCTGCGCAACGTCATCGGTGACATGGAGCTCGACGACGCGCTCACGTCCCGCGAGGTGATCAACACCCGGCTGCGCCAGATCCTCGACGACGCCACCGACAAGTGGGGCACCCGGGTGGTTCGGGTGGAGATCCAGCGGATCGACCCGCCGCCCGACGTGGTGGCGTCGATGCACAACCAGATGAAGGCCGAGCGCACCCGCCGGGCCGTGGTGACCGAGGCGGAGGGCGCGCGCCAGGCCGCGATCACCCGGGCCGACGGGGAGCGCGAAGCGGCGATCCTCGCCGCGGAGGGTCAGAAGCGGGCGGCGATCCTCGAGGCGCAGGGCCGGGCCGAGGCGGTCGAGCGGCTCGCCGACGCCGAGCGCTACCGCCTGCTGGCAGTGGCCGAAGGGCAGGCCGGGATGACCCGCCAGACGTTCCGGGCCATCCACGACGGGGACCCCACCCCCGATCTCGTGGCCATCAAGTCGCTGGAGGCCCTCGCCGCGATCGCCGACGGGCGGGCCACGAAGATCTTCCTGCCCAACGAGCTCGCCGGCCTGTTCGGCACCGTCGGCGCCCTCGCCGAACTGCTGCGCAACGCCGGACGCGAGGTCCCCGACGCCGGGCGACCCACGGCCCCGGCTCAGGTCGGCCCGGTCGGCGGGACCCCGCCCCCGGAGGAAGGGCCGGGCTGAGCGGACTCGCCGGCGAGGGACCGCTCCGCCCGCTCGAGGTCGAGACGGTCCATCTCCAGGCGCAGGTCGTGGGGGTTCGTGGCCGTGGCCAGCGCGTCCCGCCGGGAGACAACGCCCGACGCATAGAGGCCCAGCAGGCTCTGGTCGAAGGTCTGCATCCCGTAGTAGCCCCCTTCGGCGATGATCGTCTCCAGCTCGTGGGTCTGCGCCGGGTCCGCGATCTTGTCGAAGACGCGCCCGGTCGCCACGAGCACCTCCATCGCCGGGACCCGCCCCGACCGGTCGGCCCGTTCCAGCAGCCGCTGCGAGACGATCCCCTTGAGCGACTGCGCCACCGACATCCGCACCTGGTGCTGCTGGTGCGGCGGGAAGAAATCGATGATGCGGGTGATCGTCTCGGTGGCGCCCATCGTGTGCAACGTCGACAGGACCAGATGACCGGTCTCCGCCGCCGAGATGGCCGCCCACACCGTCTCCGGGTCGCGCATCTCACCGATGAGGATCACGTCGGGATCCTGGCGCAGCACCCGTTTGAGGGCGGCGTGGAAGTCCTCGGTGTCGCTGCCGATCTCCCGCTGGTTCACGATCGACCGTTTGTCGGGGTGCAGCACCTCGATCGGATCCTCGATCGTGACGATGTGGCGCGCCTGGGTCTCGTTGATGTGGTCGATCATCGCGGCCAGCGTGGTGGTCTTGCCCGACCCCGTGGGACCGGTCACCAGGACCAGGCCCCGGGGCTCCTCGGCGAGGCGCCGCACCACCGGCGGCAACCCCAGGTCGTCGAAGCTGGGGATGCCGGGCAGCACCCGACGGGCCACGAGCCCCACCGAGCCGCGCTGGCGGAACACGTTCACCCGGAAGCGCCCGAGCCCGGCCACCGAGTAGGCGAAGTCGGCTTCGTGGTGCTCGAGGAACTCCTCGGCCCGGCTCTTGGGCATGATCGCGAAGGCCACCCGCTCGGTGTCGGCTGCGGTGACCGGCTCGCCCGGCACCGGCGTGAGATGCCCGTCGATACGCAGGTAGGGCGGGGCGCCGACCTTCACGTGGACGTCCGACGCCTCCCGCCGCACCGACTCCCTGAGCAGTGCCTCGAGGTCCAGCACCGGCCGTCCTCCCTGCCGGGCGCACCGGCGGCGCCCGGCCCGCTCGGTATCGGCACGGCCGGTGTCACCCTGAAGGGGATCAGTGTCACCCTGAAGGGGATCAGCCGCCGGTCCCGGCGCGCTGCACCTCGGCGGCGGCCCGTACCACCGGGCGGCCCGGCCCGCCGCTCGTGGGTGCCTCCCCGGCCGGCGCCGGGGCCGGCGCGCCGACCAGCGCCGGGAGGGTGACCGCCACGCAGGCGGCGAGCGCCGTCAGGTCGTAGCCGCCCTCGAGGAAGGCCACCACCCGGCCCGGCGGGACCAGCTCCCGCAAGCGCTGCGTGACCAGGCCGTAGTCGCCGGCGCTCAGCCCCAGTCCCGTGAGCGGGTCGGCCCGGTGCGCGTCGAACCCGGCCGAGATCAGCAGCCAGTCCGGCCCGAACCGCTCCGCCAGCGGTGCGACCACCTCGTCGATCCCGGCCACGTAGACGTCTCCGGTGGCACCGGCCGGCAACGGGAGGTTGCAGGTGGTGCCGGTCCCGGCTCCCGTCCCGGTCTCGTCGAGGCGGCCCGTGCCCGGGTAGAGCGGCCACTCGTGGAACGAGACGTAGGCGACCCGGGGATCGGCGTAGAAGATGTCCTGGGTGCCGTTGCCGTGGTGGGCGTCGATGTCGACGATCAGCACCCGTTCCCCGCCGGCGGCGATCGCCGCCGCGGTGACGGCCACGTTGTTGAGGAGGCAGAAGCCCATGGCCCGCGCCGCGTCGGCGTGGTGACCGGGTGGGCGGAGCGCAAGGAACGC
>CALEDW010000164.1 GCA_937949585.1 uncultured Acidimicrobiia bacterium | reverse complement strand
CGCGCCGACCACGTAGAGCGAGCCGGTGACGAGCACCTGCTCGTCGGGCCCCGCCGCGGCGAGCGCGGCGTCGAGCGCGTCGGCCACGTCGGCGTGCAGGCTCACCGCCTCCCGGGGGACCCCCAGCCGGGCCGCGGCCCGGGCGATGTCGGCGGGGGGCATGGCCCGAGGGCTCGGCGCCGGGCAGCAGTGGAGGTGACGCGCGCCCTCGGCGCCGAGCGCGGCCAAGATCTCCGCCGCGTCCTTCTCCCGCAGCATCCCGACCACCAGGTGGCGGGGGGCGGGAGGGAACTCCTCGGCGAGGGTCGCCGCCAGCGCGGCCGCCCCGGCCCGGTTGTGCGCCCCGTCGAGGATGACGAGCGGGGCGCGCCCGGCCACCTCCACCCGCCCCGGGGACGTGACCTGCCCGAACCCGGCGGCGACCACCTCGGGGGGCAGCGCCCGGCCGCAGAACGCCTCGGCGGCGGTGAGCGCCACGGCGGCGTTGGCGGCCTGGTGCGCGCCGTGCAGCGGCACGAACACCTCTGGGTACGACCCGCCGGGGGTGCGCAGTCCGACGAGGCGCCCGCCGTGGGCCGGTGCAGAAGCCACCACGTCGAAGTCGCGGCCCCGCAGCCACGACCGGTCCGCCCGGGCGGTGAACAGGTCGACGAGCTCCGGGTCGGTCTCGCCGAGCACGAGCCGGGCGCCGGGCTTGACGATCCCGGCCTTGTCGGCGGCGATCGCCGCCCGGGTCGGCCCGAGGATCTCGGTGTGGTCGAGGCTCACGTTGGTGACCACCGCCACCGGCGCGTCGACCACGTTGGTGGCGTCCCAGGTCCCGCCGACGCCCACCTCGACGACGGCGACGTCCACCGCCCGGTCGGAGAACCAGGCGAATGCCGCGGCGATGAGGACCTCGAAGTACGACGCCGCCTCGGGCAGGTGCGCCTCCGCGGTGGCGACCTCGGTGAGCACCGCCGCGAGGTCCTCGTCGCCGATCGGGGTGTCGCCGAGGCAGATGCGCTCGTGGACCCGCTCGAGGTGTGGGCTCGTGGTCACCCCGACCCGCAGCCCGGCCTCCCCGAGCAGCGCGGCCAGCATCCGGGCCACCGTGGTCTTGCCGTTGGTGCCGGTGAGGTGGATCACCGGCTGGTCGAGCTGCGGCGAGCCGAGCAGCGCGACGAGCGACCGCATCCGCTCCAGGCCGGGGGGGCGGGGCCGCCCGCCGGCCGGGGTGCCGAAGCCGTGCTCGAGGTTGACGTGCGCGTCGAGCCAGGCGAGCGCCTCGTCGGGCCTCACGGGGCCAGGGTGACCTCGACCCGGGGTGCGGCCGCGTCCCCGTCGACGGCTGCGGTATGGACCTCGGCGACGTTGCCGGCGGCGGCGACGTCGGCGCGGGCGGCCTCGAACGCGCCGAGCACCCGGGGGGAGGCCGTCACCGCCAGGCGGGCCACCGGGGCCCGCATCGAGACCTTGGCGTCCGACTTCGCCTTGCGGACCTCCCCCAGCACCGCCGCCGCGACCCGGTAGGGATCGGTGGGTGCGTCGGCGGCCCAGGCGATCGGTTCCGGCCAGGGCGCGCGGTGCACGGAGGTGTCGTGCCACCACGACCAGACCTCCTCGGCCGTGTAGCACAGGACCGGGGCCAGGAGGCGCTGGATGCTGGAGAGGGCCAGCGCCAGTGCGGCGCGGGCCGAGACGGCCCCGGCCTCGTCGCCGCCCTCGTCGCCGGTACCGGTGCCGTAGGCCCGGTTCTTCACCAGCTCGAGGTAGTCGTCGCAGAACCCCCAGAAGAACGCCTCGGCCCGCTCCAGGGCCCGGGCGTAGTCGAAGTCGTCGAAGGCGGCGGTGCAGGCCCGCACCGTGGCGCCCAGCTCGGCGAGCAGGGCCCGGTCCACCGGGTGGGTGACCAGCCGCTCGGCCGCCGCCTCGGCGCCGGGGTCGGCGAGCGTCTCGGCCTGGGCCGCGGCGACGCGCAGCACGAACTTGGAGGCGTTGAGCAGCTTGATGGCCAGCCGCCGCCCGACCCTCATCTGGCCCTCGTCGACGGCGGTGTCCACCCCGGGCCGGCCGCTGGCCGCCCAGTAGCGCACCGCGTCGGCACCGTGGCGTTCCAGCAGCGGCATGGGGGTGACCACGTTGCCCTTCGACTTCGACATCTTCTTGCGGTCCGGGTCGAGCACCCAGCCGTTGATGGTGGCGTCGCTCCAGGGCAGGGTGCGGTGCTCGAAGTGGGAGCGCACGATCGTGTCGAACAGCCAGGTGCGGATGATCTCCGGACCTTGGGGCCGCAGGTCCATCGGGAACGTGCGGGCGAACAGGTCGTCGTCGTCCACCCAGCCGGTGGCGATCTGGGGGGTGAGCGACGACGTGGCCCAGGTGTCCATCACGTCGGGCTCGGCGACGAACCCGCCGGGCCGGCCCCGCTGGTGCTCCTCGTAGCCGGGCGGGGCGTCGCTGGAGGGATCGACGGGCAGGTCCTCCTCGCGGGCGAGCAGCGGGTGGTCGTGGTCGACCGTGCCGTCGGGCCGCACCGGGTACCACACGGGGAACGGCACCCCGAAGAACCGCTGGCGGCTGACCAGCCAGTCCTGGTTGAGGCCCTCCACCCACGAGTCGTAGCGCTGGCGCATGTGCGGCGGGTGCCAGCGCAGCTCGGCGCCCCGGGCCAGCAGCGCCGCCCGCAGCTGCGGGTCGCGCCCGCCGTTGCGGAAGTACCACTGGCGGGACGTCACGATCTCGAGGGGCCGCGACCCCCGCTCGTAGAACTTCACGGCGTGGCGGATCGGGCGCGGCTCGCCGACCAGGTCGCCCGTCTCGGCGAGCATCTCCACGACGCGCCGCCGGGCGTCCTCGGCGGTGGCGCCGGCCAGGCGGGCGTAGCGGTCGCCGGCGCGGGGGTCGGCGTCGTCACCCCAGTCGGGCGGGTCGGCCACCAGGCGGCCGTCGCGGCCCATCACCGCCCGGGTGGGCAGGCCGAGCTCCCGCCACCACAGCACGTCGGTGGTGTCCCCGAAGGTGCAGATCATGGCGATGCCGGTGCCCTTGTCGGGCTCGGCGAGCGGGTGCGCCAGCACGGGGACGCGGGCCCCGAACAGGGGGGTGCGCACCTCCCGGCCCACCCAGGCCCGGAAGCGCTGGTCGTCGGGGTGACACACGAGGGCCACACAGGCGGGGATGAGCTCGGGACGGGTGGTGTCGATGCACACCTCGTCGCCCGGCGCGTCGGGCCCGGCCGCCCGGAACCGCACGGTGTGGTACGCGCCGGGGACCTCGCGGTCCTCGAGCTCGGCCTGGGCGACGGCGGTGCGGTCGTCGACGTCCCAGAGGGTGGGCGCCTCGGCCTGGTAGGCCTCGCCCCGGGCCAGCATCCGCAGGAAGGCCCGCTGGGACGCCCGGCGGGCCCGGGGCCCGATGGTGGTGTAGGTCATCGTCCAGTCCACCGACAGGCCGAGGCGGCGCCACAGCTCCTCGAACTTGCGCTCGTCCTCCACCACGAGCCGGTCGCAGAGCTCGATGAAGTTGTCCCGGCTCACCGGGATCTCCCGCTCCCCGGGCCGTTCGGGCGGGGTGAAGTCGGGGTCGTAGGGCAGGCTCGGGTCGCAGCGCACCCCGTAGTAGTTCTGCACCCGCCGTTCGGTGGCCAGACCGTTGTCGTCCCAGCCCATCGGGTAGAACACCTCGGCGCCGCGCATCCGCCGGTAGCGGGCGATCGTGTCGGTCTGGGCGTAGCCGAACACCGAGCCCATGTGCAGCGAACCGCTCACGGTGGGCGGCGGGGTGTCGATGGCGAACACCTCGGCCCGGGGCTTGCTGCGGTCGAAGCGATAGATCCCGTCGGCCTCCCAGCGCGCCGACCAGCGCTCCTCCAGGCCCTCCAGGCCGGGCTTCTCGGGCACCCGCATGCCGGCGAAGTCTAGGAAGGGGCCGGCGCGGGGACGCGAGTCGCAGGCTTCGCCGGCGGGACCGTCGGCCCGTGTGCGGCGGCGCCCCGGCTCAGGCCGAGCGGCGTTCGGTGTCGTCGGCGACGACCAGGGTGGGGGTCACTCGCTCCAGCACCACGGAGCGGTCGACCACGCAGCGCTTCACGTCGCTGCGGCCGGGCAGGTCGTACATCACCTCGAGCAGCACCTCCTCGAGGATGGCCCGCAGGCCCCGGGCGCCGGTGCCCCGGGCCAGGGCTTGGTCGGCGACGGCCTCCAGGGCGTCGTCGGTGAAGTGCAACTCGACGTTGTCGAACTGGAAGAACTTGCGGTACTGGCGCAGCAGCGCGTTCTTCGGCTCCACCAGGATCCGCACCAGTGCCTCCCGGTCGAGGTTGTGCACCGCACCCACCACCGGGAGGCGTCCGACGAACTCGGGGATGAGCCCGAACTTCAACAGGTCCTCGGGCAGCACCTGGGCCAGGATGCGACCCAGGTCCTTCTCCTCGGCCCGGCGCACGTCGGCCCGGAACCCCACGCCCCGGTTCCCCATGCGGGCCTCGATGATCTTCTCGATCCCGGCGAACGCGCCGCCGCAGATGAACAGGATGTTCGTGGTGTCGATCTGGATGAACTCCTGGTGGGGGTGCTTGCGACCCCCTTGCGGCGGCACCGACGCCACGGTGCCCTCGAGGATCTTCAGCAGCGCCTGCTGCACCCCTTCGCCGGAGACGTCACGGGTGATGGAGGGGTTCTCGGCCTTGCGGGCGATCTTGTCGATCTCGTCGATGTAGATGATCCCGGTCTCGGCCTTCTTCACGTCGTAGTCGGCGGCCTGGATGAGCTTGAGGAGGATGTTCTCCACGTCCTCGCCCACGTACCCGGCCTCGGTGAGCGCGGTGGCGTCGGCGATCGCGAACGGCACCTTCAGCAGGCGGGCCAGGGTCTGGGCCAGCAGCGTCTTGCCGCAGCCGGTGGGCCCGATGAGCAGGATGTTCGACTTGGCCAGCTCCACGTCGGGATCGCCGTAGGCGCCGGCCTGCACCCGCTTGTAGTGGTTGTACACCGCCACGGACAGGATCTTCTTCGCCTGCTCCTGGCCGATCACGTAGTCGTTCAGGTAGGCGTAGATCTCCTTCGGCTTGGGCAGGTCGTCGAAGCGGACCTCGTTGCTCTGGGCGAGCTCCTCCTCGATGATCTCGTTGCACAGGTCGATGCACTCGTCGCAGATGTACACGCCCGGACCGGCGATCAGCTTCTTCACCTGCTTCTGGCTCTTCCCGCAGAACGAGCACTTGAGCAGGTCCCCTCCGTCCCCGAACTTCGCCACGGCCGCCTCCCCCGCGTCCCGCCGCCCCGCCGCTCAGCTCACCCCGGCCGGCACGCTCACCGCCGACAGCTCCCGGGTGCGGATCACCTCGTCGACGATCCCGTACTCCTGGGCCTCGGTGGCGCTCATGATGAAGTCCCGGTCGGTGTCCTTGGCCACCTTCTCGATCGGCTGGCCGGTGTGGTGGGCCAGGATCTCGTCGAGGGTCTGGCGCATCCGGACGATCTCCTTGGCCTGGATCTCGATGTCGACCGCCTGGCCCGATGCCCCGCCGTGCGGCTGGTGGATGAGCACCCGGGCGTGCGGGAGGATGTAGCGCTTGCCCTTGGCGCCGGCGGCGAGGATCACCGCCGCCGCGGAGGCCGCCTGGCCGATGCAGATCGTCTGCACGTCGGGCTTGATGAACTGCATCGTGTCGTAGATGGCGAACAGCCCCGTGATCTCCCCGCCGGGCGAGTTGATGTAGACGGAGATGTCCTTGTCGGGGTCCTCGCTCTCGAGGTGGAGCAACTGTGCCATCACGAGGTTGGCGACCGTGTCGTCGATCGGGGTGCCGAGGAACACGATGCGTTCCTTCAGCAGCCGGGAGTAGATGTCGAACGCCCGCTCTCCCCGGTTGGTCTGCTCGATGACGGTCGGGACGAGGTAGTTGCGGATCGGCTCGTTCACCCGTCCGCCTCCTTTCCTGCGCTCGTGGCGGCGGTCTCGGTTCCTGCGGGCCCGTCGCCCCCGGGGTCGGCTGCGCCGGGCACGCCGGCGGCGGCGTCGGGCAGGTGCGACCCGGTCGCCTCGGACGCACCCCCGGGGGGCAAGGTGAGATCGAGCTCGGCACCACCGGCGTCGACGACGACCGCCCGTTCGACGGCCAGTTGCAACGCCTTGGCCCGGGCCACGTCCGAGCGTACCGCCTCGAGCGCCCCGCGCCGTTCGAGGTCGGCCCGCACCGCCTTCGGGGACCGGCCGGCACGCTCGGCGATCCGGGCGATCTCGGCGTCGAGCTCCTCGTCGCTCACCTCGATGCCCTCCTGGTCGACGATCGCGCCGAGGGCCAGCTCGGCGAGCACCGCACGGGCTGCGCCGGCCCGCAGCTGCGCGACGAACGTGTCCCGGTCGGCGCCGATCGCCTGCAGGTACTGCTCCAGCGTGGCGCCCTGCGCCTCGAGGCGGTGCAGCAGGTCGTGGAGGCGACGTTCCATCTCCTCGCGCACGAGCGGCTCGGGGGCCGACACCGGCACGCGCTCGGCGAGGGCCTCGAGGACCGCGTCGCGGGCCGCCAGCTGTGCCTGGACCCGGGCGATGAGGTCGAGGCGCGCCGCGGTGGCTTCCCGGAGCTCGGCGACGCCGGGGAACTCGCTCACCTCGGCCACCCAGTCGTCGGTGAGCTCGGGCAGGCGCTTGCGTTGGGTCTCCTTCACCAGCACCCGGATGCCGACCTCCCGGCCGGCGTGCTCCCCGAAGCGCCGGGGATCGTCGGGCAGGGTGTCGGTGAACTTGAGGATGTCGCCGGGCCGCTTGCCCCGCAGCTCGACGTCGAGCTTGGGCGACACGAGCCCCGAACCGACCTCGTAGGAGAAGTCGGCGGCACACAGCCCGTCGACCGGGGTGTCGTGCACGTAGCCGGCGATGTCGACGACGGCGACGTCACCGTCGGAGAGCGGGGCGGCGGAGTCCTCGAGGGTCGCGAACCGTTCCCGGAGGCGGGTGAGCTGCGCGTCGACCACCTCGTCGCCGGGCGGCTCGTAGGGGACCTCGACCCGGAGCCCCTCCCAGCCTTCGAGGATGAAGGTGGGCCGGACCTCCACCACCGCGTCGAACTCCACGTCGCCGGCCTTCGCACCGGCGGTGAGGTCGATCTCGGGCGGGGCGATCGCGTCCAGGCGCTCCGCGGCGAGCGCGTCGCGGTAGTAGCCGGGCAACGCGTCGCGCAGCGCTCGCTCCCGGGCCGCCTCCGGCCCGAGGCGGTTCTCGAGGATGCGCCTCGGCGCCTTACCGGGCCGGAAGCCGGGGATCTTGACCTCGCGGGCGAGGCTGCGGAACGCGGCGTCGACGGCCCGCTCGAACTCGTCGGCCGGGATCTCGACGTGGAGACGGACCTTGTTGCCCTCGAGGGGCTCGACCGACGTGCGCATGGGCCGCTCACGATACCGGCCCCGGCGGCAACGAGCGCACGGTGACCCGAGGGTGACCTTCGACCCTGGCTCCGAAGCGGCGAGCGCGCCACGCTGGTGGCGTGGGTGTGGCGCGGTTCCGCGACCGGCGGGAGGCCGGGCGACGTCTCGCCGCCGCGCTCGCACACCTGCGCGCCGAGCGCCCGGCGGTGCTCGGACTGCCCCGGGGAGGAGTGCCAGTCGCAGCCGAGGTGGCAGCCGCCCTCGACGCGCCCCTCGACGTGATCCTGGTGCGCAAGCTCGGCGTGCCCTACCAACCGGAACTGGCGATGGGCGCCATCGGCGAGGACGGCGTGCGCGTCCTGAACCGCGACCTCATCGCCCGGGCCGGGATCACCGACACCGAGATCGCCCGGGTCGAGGCCGCCGAGCGCGCCGAGCTCGAACGCCGGGCCAGGCGTTTCCGGGGCGACCGGCCCGCCCTACCCCTGGAGGGGCGCACGGTCGTGATCGTCGACGACGGCCTCGCCACCGGTGCCACCGCCCGGGCCGCCGTGCAGGTGGCCCGGGCTCACGGCGCCCGGCGGGTGGTGCTGGCGGTCCCGGTCGCCCCGCCCGACACGGTCGCGGCGCTCTCGGCCGACGCCGACGAGGTGGTCGCGGTCGTCCGGCCGACCCCGTTCTACGCGATCGGCCAGTTCTACGACGACTTCGCCCAGACCTCCGACGAGGAGGTGATCGCGACGCTGGAAGCGGCACGGGCACGCACCGACCCTCCCGGTGACGACACGGCGTCCCGGCCCGGTCCCTCCGGCACCACCTCGACCGGGCAGGCGGCGCCCGCCGGGAGCCCGATCGACCGGGAGGTGGAGGTACCCACCGAGGATCTGTGCCTCCCCGGTCGTCTCGTCGTGCCCGCCGGCGCAGTGGGTGTCGTGGCGTTCGCCCACGGATCGGGGTCGAGCAGGCACAGCCCCCGGAACCGCTCCGTCGCGGCGCGCCTGCAGCAGGCCGGGATCGGCACGCTGCTGTTCGACCTGCTGACCCCGGCCGAGGCCACCGATCGCCGCTCGGTGTTCGACGTGCCCCTCCTCGCCGCCCGCCTCGACGCCGCCACCCGGTGGCTCGCCGGGACCGCCACCGGCGGCCTGCCCGTCGGCGCGTTCGGGGCCAGCACCGGGGCGGCTGCGGCGCTCTGGGCCGCGGCCGAGCCGGCCAGCCCGATCCGCGCCGTGGTGAGCCGGGGCGGACGGCCCGACCTCGCCGCGGCCCGCCTGACCCTGGTGCGGGTTCCGACGCTGCTCATCGTGGGCGGCGCCGACCCGGTGGTCCTCCAGCTCAACGAGGAGGCCGCCCGGCTCCTCGGCGGCCCCCACCGGCTCGAGGTGGTCCCGGGGGCGGGGCACCTGTTCGAGGAGCCGGGCACCCTCGAGACGGTGGCCGAACTCGCCGCGGCGTGGTTCCGCCGTCACCTCACTTGAGGCACCCCGGGTGAGGGTCAGGCCTCGCCCGACCCGGCCAGCTCGTCGCGCAGCGCCTCCATGGCCGCTCCGATCTCGTCCTGCAGCGCATCGAGCTCACGGCCGGCCTGCTCGATGCCCCGGCGGGCCTGGGTGTGGCACCGACGGATGGTCCGGACCCGCTCCAGGGCCCGGGTGACCTCCTCGATCCGCTCGGCGATCCGCTCGGCGTCGAGGTCGTGGGCGTCGAGCCCGCTCAGCTCCCGGCGGACCACCCAGCGGGCCCACATGTAGGCGAGGCGCAACGCACCGTCGTCGGTGCCGTCCGGATCCATCACGACGATCGCCCGGGTTCCCCACCACTGGAACGGCACCGCGGTCGGGGCCTGCTCCTGCCGGGCGAACACCGCCACGCCGGCCAGCGCGTCCCGGTTGCGCATCGCCCGGTCCAGCTCGTCGAGGATCCCGCGCAGCGTGTGCTGCCGGTGCTTCACCTCGATGACGAAGCACGCCTCGTGGGCGAAGGTGTCTTCGGGGTTGAGGGTGACGACCTCGTCGCCGACCCGAGTGCCGTCCTGCCCGTCGGCGGTGCCGACCCGCTCGGCGAGGTCGCCGTGGGCGGCGGCGATCGCGCCGACGCGGGCGTGCACGACCTCCTCGAACGGCGCGCCCTTGTGCGTGCTGCGGTCGAGCACCTCCGCGGCCG
>CALEDW010000163.1 GCA_937949585.1 uncultured Acidimicrobiia bacterium | reverse complement strand
CGAAGCGCCGGTCGCCGAGCCCCCGGTAGAGACGGTTCCCGGTGCCACCCCAGTTGCCGCCCCGGGTGATCGAGCTGCCCCGGGCGTCGTAGATGGAGGAGACGAACACGTCGTCGATCCCGTCACCGTCGACGTCGCCGGTGGTGGAACCCATCCCGTTCTCGTCGGTGCCCACCCCGGCCGCATCGGTCCCGTCGAGGAACGTGCCGTCACCGCGGTTCCAGAACAGACGGCTGGTGCCGAAGTCGGCGGTGACCCACAGATCTGCGTGTCCGTCCCGGTCGTGGTCACGGAACGTCGCCCCGAACGCGAACGTGTCGTGCCCGAAGCGCAACCCGGCGCGGCGGGTCACGTCGACGAAACGCCCCGGGCCGTCCCCGCCCAGGTTCCGGTACAGCACCGACGGCGACACCGACGGGGCGGCGTCGCCGTCGAGGGACGCCGGGTACCCGGTGAGGAACAGGTCGGGCCAGCCGTCACGGTCGACGTCACCGACGGCCACCGAGAAGCGCACCTCGATGCGACGGGTGCGCGGGCGCAGCCCTCGGCGGCGCGCCTCGTCGCGGAAGCGGCCGGCACCGTCGTTCACGAACAGGAACGGTCCGGGCCCCAGGATCGTGGTGACCACCAGATCCTGGTCACCGTCGTTGTCGACGTCGACGAACGCCGCCCCCGACGACGGCGCACCGAGGGCGTCGAGCCCGGCGGCGACGGTGACGTCCTCGAACGTGCCGTCCCCACGGTTGCGGAACAGCCGGCCGGGCCCGTCGAGACGGGTGGCGTAGAGGTCGGGATGCCCGTCACCGTCGACGTCGCCGACCGCCACCCCGCCGGTGAACCGCTCGATCTGGCACAGCGCGTCGCCGAGGCGGGGGAGGCGCTCGGCCCGATCGCCACGGGCGCGCCGCCGTTCCTCGAGCGCCGCCAGGAAGCACGGGCGTCGCACCGGCAGCGGTTCTGCGTCGAGACCGGCGGCGACGGTGACATCCTCGTAGCGAGGCGTGCGCCCGGGTGACAAGGTGATCGCGACGGGTGTCGGGACGGTCGCCGGGAGCCGCGGGCGAGGGGTGGTGGCGGCGCTGCTGGTGGTGACGCCCGGACGGGACGTGGCGGGACGGGTGCCAGCCCGCTCGCCGTCGCCGGCGGCGGTGCAGGCCCCGACGGTCACCGCCAGTGCGACCAGGCCGGTTGTGCGTCGGCCGTGGCGGCGGGCGCCCGGGCGGGACCGCACTACCGCTCACCGGGGGCGGGTTTGGCGGGGAACAGCGTGTCGGGGTCGCGGATCGCGTCGCGCACCCCGTCGAGACGGCCGCCGGTCTGGAGGGCCAGGCACCGCCCGAGCCGGTACGACGCCTCGAGGCTGTGCGGGAGGTTCACCCCGCCGAGCAGCCTGGACCGGGTGGCCTCCCGCGCTGCGGCCCCGAACCCCGGGTAGGTCCGGGGCCGCACACCACCCGACCGGCTGGACCCGTCCGCCAGGCCCGGGTCGGTGAAGCGGGTCCGGTCGCCGAAGTGGTGGGCGAGCACGGTGGCCGCCGCCCCGGCGATCATGGCCCGCGCCGACGGGTACTCGGGGCTCGGCGGGGTGATGAGGTACGGCTGCCAGCGCCGATCCCAGCCGAGGTCCCGGATCACCGTGACCGGCCGGGCCCGGGCGTAGGTGTACTTGAGCCGCCAGGTCACCAGGGTCGCGTCGGCGATCGAGGTGGCGGTCACCGCCAGCAGCCGGGCGGTGCGATCGGCGTCGAGGCGGCGCTGCACCGCCAGGCGCCCGGCGATGGCCAGCCAGTGCCCGGCCGGGCCGGTACTGCCGACCCGGGTGTCGTCCCACCGGCGGGCGGTCTCCTCGTCGGCGGCGTCGCGTCGACGCGCGGTGAGGAACACGCGCCGCAGCTCGTCGGCGTACGGCAACCCGGTCCGGGTCTCGAACGCCAGCGGTTCGGTCACCCCGCAGGCCTCCACGTCGCGCACGAACGGTCTCAGCGTGCCCCACGCCGGGCGCAGCGGCGGCCGACGGGCCGGCGGGGTGGGCCGCCAGGCACCGGGGCCCTCCGGCGCCGCCCAGCCGGACCGGCCGCGCAGCTCCCCGATCCCGTCGGCGGCGGCCCAGGCGGCGATGTGCTCCCCGACGTGCCGGCCCCAGGTGGTCGAGCGCCGGGACGTCTCACGGTCGGCGATCCGGGGGGTGCGGGCCTCGGCGAGGCGGGTCCCGAGGTTGGCGACCTCGGCCCGGGACGCCGGGTCGTCGAGCAGCGAACGTGCCGCGGCGACCATGGCCTCCACGGCGGCGGTGGTGCCGTCGATGCGGCCGGTCGGCACCTCGGTGGGCAGCGGGTAGTCGACGAGCGCGGTGAAGTCCATGGCCCGGGGTGCGGCGAGCGTCACCGCCTGCGCGCCGGCGAGACCCACGTAGGCGGCGATCCGGGCGATCTCGAGCTCGTCGCGCCGTTCGGCGGCCGCCCGTGCCAGGGTGGCGGTCATCACGGTGACCAGCGGCCGGCCCGGCCCTGCCCGGTCGGCACGGTTGCGGTCGGCACCGCCGGTGGTCGTGGGGGTCCCGGCCGATCCGGTCCCGCCGCCGCTGCAGCCGACGAGGAGGGCCACCACCAACGCGAGCGCCGCCGCCACGACCGTTCCCGGCCGCCCGGCGCGGCACCCGGGACGGCGGGCAAGGGCCGGGAGCATCGGTGCCGCGACCCTCATGCCCCCGTCGTCGGGACGGGCCCGCCGCGGCGACCGACGTGCGGATCCATTCCCCGATGATCCCACCTAGCCTGGGCCCGATGCGGGGCGCGCCGTTGCGGGCAGCGTGCCTGGTCGGCGCGCTGGGGATCGGGGCGTGCGGCGGCGCCGGGACCGACGGGGCCGCACCGGCGACGACCCGCCCACCGGCGGCCACCCGCGCCGCTCCGGAGACGGCGCCGTCGGCGGCCGACGTCGCCGCTGCGGCCGACCGGG
>CALEDW010000162.1 GCA_937949585.1 uncultured Acidimicrobiia bacterium | reverse complement strand
CCGCTCCCACAGCCGGTCCCTGGCCATGACCTCCAGCACCGCCAGCGCCGCGGCGGCGGCCAGGGGCTGGCCGCCGAAGGTCGTGGCGTGCTGCCCGGCCGCCAGCGCGCCGGCGACCTCGGCCCGAGCCCAGCACGCCCCGATCGGCACGCCGTTGCCGAGCGCCTTGGCCAGGGTGACGACGTCGGGCCGCACACCGGCACCGTGCTCGAACGCGAACCACCGGCCGGTGCGGCACAGCCCGGTCTGCACCTCGTCGAGGATGAGCAGCACGCCCCGCTCGTCGCAGCGGGCCCGGACCCCCTCGAGGTAGCCGGGCGGGGCCGGCCGGACCCCACCCTCACCCTGCACCGCTTCGAGCAGCACCGCCGCGACCCGGTCGTCGACGGCGGCGGTCAGGGCGTCGAGATCTCCGAAGGGCACGTGGCGGAACCCGGCCGGCAGGGGCTCGAAGTCGGCGTGCTTGGCCGGCTGGCCCGTGGCCGCGAGCGTGGCCAGGGTGCGACCGTGGAACGATCCCAGCGCGCTCACCACCTGGTACCGCTCCGGCCCGCCGTGCTGCTGCCCCCACCGCCGGGCGAGCTTGATCGCGCACTCGTTGGCCTCGGCGCCGGAGTTGGCGAAGAACACCCGCCCCGGCGTGCCGGTGGCGGCGGTGAGCAGCTCGTCGAGGCGGGCGGCCAGACGCGGCTGGCGGTCGTTGAGGTACAGGTTCGACACGTGGAGGAGGCGGCGGGCCTGGGCGGCGATCGCCTCGGCGACCTCGGGGTGGGCGTGACCGAGGGAGGTGACCGCCAGGCCCGACAGGCAGTCGAGGTACTCCCGGCCCTCGGCGTCCCAGAGGCGGCAGCCGGCACCACGGGTGAACGCGACGGGCGCGCGGCTGTAGGTGGCCATCACGTGGCGGGCGTCGAGCGCGGCGAGCTCGGCGGTGCCCGGGCCGGTCCCCTCGGGGCGGGTCGGGACGGACCCGGTCACCCCTGATGGGGTCGTGGCGGGCGGGCCCACGTCGCCGGGGGTCACGGGGTCACCATCGTGCCGATGCCCTCCCGGGTGAACACCTCGAGCAGCAGCGCGTGGGGGACGCGCCCGTCGAGGATGTGGGCGCGGTGCACTCCCCGCTGCACGGCCGCCCGAGCGGAACGCAGCTTGGGGATCATCCCGCCGTCCACCGCTCCGCCGGCGAGCAGCCGCTCGACCGCAACGGTGTCGAGGCGGGACAGCAGTGTCGCCGGATCCGTGGGGTCGGCGAACACCCCGGCCA
Organism: uncultured Acidimicrobiia bacterium; assembly: GCA_937949585.1. Taxonomy (GTDB): domain Bacteria; phylum Actinomycetota; class Acidimicrobiia; order IMCC26256; family CALEDW01; genus CALEDW01. The sequence continues at coordinate 4,756 of CALEDW010000162.1, read as the reverse complement.
CGTCGGTGAGGTAGACGAGCTTCTCGGCGCCCAACGCCTCGGCGAGCGCCCCGGCGACGGTGTCGGCGTTCACGTTGTAGGCCTGTCCGGCCTCGTCGACCCCGATCGTGGCCACCACCGGGATGAGCTCCTCGCGCAGCAAGCGCTCCAGGATGGCCGGTTCCACCCGTCGGATCTCCCCCACGAAGCCCAGACGCGGGTCGCCGGGCGCCACGGTGAGCAGCCCGGCGTCCTCGCCGGACAACCCGACGGCGAAGGAGCCGTGCCGGTTGAGCAACGCCACGAGCTCCCGGTTCACCTTGCCGACGAGGGCCATGCGGGCCACCTCGACGGTCTCGGCGTCGGTGACCCGCAACCCGTCGACGAAGGTGGGTTCCTTGCCGAGCCGCCGCATGAGCTCGGTGATCTGCGGTCCGCCGCCGTGCACCACCACCGGCCGCATCCCCACCAGGCGCATGAGCACCACGTCCTGGGCGAACAGGTCGACGAGGGCGGGGTCCTCCATGGCGTGCCCGCCGACCTTCACCACGACCGTGCGCCCGGAGAACTCCCGGATGTAGGGCAGCGCCTCGGCGAGCACCGCCGCCTTCGTCGGCGCGTCGAGCCGCCGGGGATCGAACGGCTCGGCGGCCGGGCGGGGACCGGGAGCGGCGGCGGGGCCGGCACCCCCGGAGCCGGCGCTCACGAGGTCCTCCGGTTCTCGTCGATGTAGGCGTGGGAGAGGTCGGTGGTGAGCACCGTTGCCCGCCCGTCGCCGAGGCCGAGGTCGCAGGTGATCGTGACCTCGCGGGCGGCCATCACGGCCGCCAGCGCGTCGGCGTCGTGGGGGGTGGGGGCACCGTGGCGGCACACGACCACCCCGCCGTAGGCGATCGACACCCGGTCGGGGTCGAGCTCGGCGCCCGAGGCCCCCAGCTCCGACAGGACCCGACCCCAGTAGGGGTCGGCGCCGTTCAGCGAGCACTGCACGAGCTGGGAGGCGGCCACCGCCCGGGCGGCGCGGCGGGCGTCGTCGTGCCCGGCGGCGCCGACGACCTCGATGCGCGCCAGCACGGTGGCACCTTCGGCGTCGCGGGCCATCTGGGTGGCCAGGTCCGCGCAGGCCCCGCGCAGCGCATCGAGGAACGGTCCCGACCCGCCCTCGACGTGCCGGCCCGTCCGCCCCGAGGCGAGCAGCAGGACGGTGTCGTTGGTGCTCGTGCAGGCGTCGACGCACAGCTGGTTGAACGTCTCGTCCACCGCGGTGCGCAGGGCGGCGGCCAGCACGCCGGGCGCAGCGGCGACGTCGGTGGTGAGCACCGCCAGCATCGTGGCCATGGCGGGGGCGAGCATCGCTGCGCCCTTGGCCATCCCACCCACCACCCCCGCGCCGCCGGGCACGCCGACGCACACCTGCTTGGCGACGGTGTCGGTGGTGAGGATCGCCTCGGCCGCCCGCTCGGGCCCGTTCAGCTCGGCGCAGCACGCCGGGATCCCCGCCTCCAGCGCGGCCATCGGCATCGGCACCCCGATGAGTCCGGTCGAGCACACCGCGACGTCGCCCGCATCCGCGATCCCGAGGTGTCCGGCGGCGAGCTCGGCCATCCGGCGGGCGTCGGCGAGCCCCTGGGGGCCGGTGGCGGCGTTCGCGTTCCCCGACGACAGCACCACCGCGGCGAGCTGCCCGTCGGCGAGCGCCGCCCGGCTCACCTGCACCGGTGCGGCGGCGACCCGGTTGGTGGTGAACGTGCCGGCGGCCGGCACCGGCACCCGGTCGTCGGTGACCACGACGGCGAGGTCCGCCCGGCCGTCGGGCTTGATGCCGCAGGCCCGGCCCCCGGCGGCGAATCCGGCCGCGGCGGTGACGCTCACGGCCAGCGCCCGGCCGTCGGCAGGCCGGTCGTCTCGGGGAGCCCGCACAGGCGGTTCGCGGCCTGCACGGCCTGGCCCGCCGCCCCCTTGGTGAGGTTGTCGATCACCCCGACCGCGGTGACGAGCCCGGTGCGCGGGTCGGACCGGTAGCAGCAGGCGGCCGTGTTGGCCCCCAGGGTCGCCTTCGTGGGCGGGGGGTCGGTGGTGACGGTGACGAACGGGTGGGCGGCGTAGCGCTCGGCGGCGAGCGCGGTGAGCTCCTCGCTCGTCACCGGGTGGGCGGGCCGGACGTGCACGGTGGCGTGGATGCCGCGCACCATCGGCACCAGGTGCGGGGTGAAGCGCACCGCCAGGTCGCGCCCGGCGAGCCGGGCGAGCCCGTGCTCCATCTCCCCGGTGTGGCGGTGCCCGTCGAGGCCGTAGGCGACGACGCTCTCGGCGACCTCGGAGAAGTGGGTGCCCGGCTTCGGGGTACGCCCGGCTCCGGAGACACCCGAGCAGGCGTCGACGATCACCGGCCCGTCGGCGACGACGCCGGCGGCGACGAGCGGGGCGAGGGCCAGCAGCGTCGCGGTCGGGTAGCAGCCGGGCACCGCCGCGTGCGGGCGACGGTCGAGGTCGTCGCCGAACCACTCGCAGAGGGCGTAGGCGAACCGGTCGCACAGCTCGGGGGCGGCGTGCGCCTCCCCGTACCACCGCTCGTAGAGGGCGGGCGGGAGCCGGAAGTCGGCGCCGAGGTCGACGACGTGGTCGACCCGCCCGACCAGCTCGGGGACGACCTTCTGGGAGGTGCCGTGCGGCAGGCAGCAGAACACCACGTCGCAGCCGTCGGGGTCGAGGTCGCCGAGCGCGCCGAGCCGGGTGTCGGGGTAGGCGACGCCCAGGCCGGGCACGACGTCACCGAGGCGCTCCCCGGCCCGGGTCTCCGCCGTGACCGTCGCCACCTCGAAGTGCGGATGGCCGGCGAGCAGCCGCAACAGCTCGGCCCCTGTGTAGCCTGATCCGCCGAGGACGGCGACCCGGAGCTTTCCATCCATCGCCGCGCATTATATGCACTCTGACGAATATCCGGTCGGCGGCGCCGAGGGCGCGGCCCCCGAGCACCGGTGTCTGCCGGCCGTGGGGACGCCGCTCGGCCCGTGGGTCCTCGAGCTACGGGCAGCCGCCAACGACCGGTACTGGGCGGGGGCGGGGATCGACCACCCGGCCCGCGGAGCCGGGGTGCTGTACCCGCCGCTCGCCGCGAACCTGCTCATCGTGGCGCTCCAGCGGATCTGCGACGAACCCCTGTTGCACCTCGCGCAACGTCTCCGCACCCATGCCACCGCGACGGCCCCGGCGACCGTGCGCCTGAGCGGGTCGGTACGCAAACGATGGGAGCACCGGGGACGTGAGCACCTCGAGGTCGTGGCCGAGGTCGTGGCGCAGGGTCCGGGCGCGGTCACGGCGGGCGCCGGCGGGCGGGGAACCCTCCTGTGGGAGGGGTCGGCGCACTTCTGTACGGCGCGCCGCCGCCCGGCACCCCGCACGGCACGCGTGATGCGCGGTGGGGACGGGCGCGGGGCTGATCGTGAGCGCGGCGAGGCGCGGACCCGGCCCGGGTCGGCCGGGGGGGCCGGTGCCGGGGCGGGAGTCCGGCGGCGGTCGCTGCGGCTGGAACCGGAACTCCTCCGGACGTACTCGCGCCGCGGCAACTTCCACAGCGAACCCGAGCTCGCCGCCCGGCTCGGCTACCCCGCCCCGGTGGCCCAGGGCATGCAGGTGGCGGCGCCCGCATACGGGCTGCTGCTCGAGGCCTGGGAGGACGCGCTGCTGCGCGACGCCGAGGTGCACTGGACGTTCCACCGTCCGGTGGTCGCCGGGCGGACCGTCACCGCCCTCGCTCAGATCGGGCCGGACGCGGCGAGCTTCACCGTGGGGATCGACGACGAATCGGGGGCGCCCGAGGCGAGCCGGGCGGCGGTGAGCGGCCGCGCCCGCCTGCACCCCGACCGTCCCGGGTGTTCCTGAACCCGGGGCCGCCGCGCGCACCGTCCCGTACGCGCACCGTCCCGTACGGGACGGACCGCCGCTTCAGCGCAGCGACGCGTCGTGGGCGCGGGTGACCGCCTCGATGCAGCGGGCGCGGACCTCGGCGACCTCGGCGTCGGTGAGCGTCCGGTCCGGCGCCCGGAACCGAAGCGTGAACGCGACGCTCTTGCGGCCGGCGGCCGCGAGCTCGTCCGAACGGAACACGTCGAAGCAGCGGAGCTCCTCGAGCAGCTCCCCGGCCGCGTCGCGCAGCGTGGCCGCCAGCGCCCCGACGGGGACACCTTCGGCGCAGGCGAACGCGAGGTCGATCGTCGAGGCCGGATAGCGCGACGGCGGCCGGAAGGTCCGGTCGCGACGGCGCCCGGCGCACAGCACGTCGAGGTCCACCTCCAGCGCCGCCACCGGGCCCGACAACCCGAGCGTGGCGAGGGTGGCCGCGGCGAGCTCCCCGACGTACCCCGCCACACGTGCGCCCGCGCCGGGCCCTCCCCGGCGGGATCGCGCCGCACCGGGGAAGGCCGGCGCGTCCCCCGTCTCCGCTCCTTCGTCCGCTCCTTCTCCTTCTCCCTCTCCCTTACCCTCTCCCTCTCCCTCCACCATCACCGCGGCGCAGCGGCCGGGGGCGAACCCCGGGGCGTCGGCCGCCTCGAGCCACCACCGGTCCAGCTCCAAGGTCGCGGCCAACACGCCGACCGCGTCGGTGGCGTCGTAGGCGTCGACGGGCCGGTCGGGCTCCACCGGGGCGCGCCGGACCCTGCCGGCCCACACCGCGGCGAGGTGCTCCCGCTCGTCGGGGAGCAGGTCGCCGGGGCGGGGCGGGTGGAACACCCGGCCGGTCTCGAAGAGCGCCACGTCGCCGAGCCCGTGGGCGAGG
>CALEDW010000161.1 GCA_937949585.1 uncultured Acidimicrobiia bacterium | reverse complement strand
GACGGCGCCGCCCACCCAGATCCACAAGACCATCGGCTTCACCGCGATCCCCACCGTGACCCGGCGGAGGTCGTTGGGCGTGGAGATGAGCGTGAGGTACAGGTCCTCGCGCAGGCCGGTGCGCACCGACGGGGTGCCGATGCCCATGGTGGAGTTGGGGAAGGTCGAGATCGCCGGGGCGCGGGTCCCGAGGTCCCGCCCGCCGCGCCGAACGGCCAGGTCGGCCGAGACCGTCGTGCGCTGCGGCGTCACCGACCGCCGGGCGCCCAGGTAGGTCACCTCGTAGCGGCCGAGGGTGGCGGACTCCCCGACCCGCAGGCGCGCCTCCGTGCCGGTGGCGAAGGCCGACGACGCCACCAGGCCCACCGCCACGGACACCACGCCGAGGTGGACCACCAGCCCCCCGTAGCGGCGCGGGTTGGAGCGCACCACCCGCCACGCCGCCGCGGCCGGTCCGCAGCGCTCGGCCCGCCGCCGGCCGGCGACCGCCGTCGCGGTCTCCCGCCCGATCACCCCCACCGCGAAGGCGGCGAGCCCGAACGCCAGCACCGGACCGGGACGCCGTCCCGCCCACAACAGCGTCCCGGCCATGACCCCGACGCCGAGCGCCGCGGGACCGAGGAGTCGGTCGCGCAGCTGCTCGGGCGGGGTGGCCCGCCAGCGCAGGGTCGGGGCCACCGCCATGAGGGCGAGCAGCGCCAGGCCGAGCGGGGCGGCCATCCGGTTGAAGTACGGCGGCCCGACGGTGAGCCGACTGCCGCGAAGGGCCTCGGCCACCAGCGGGAACACCGTCCCCAGCAGCACCACGAAGGCCAACCCCGAGAACAGCAGGTTGTTGGCCAGGAACGCCGCTTCCCGGGAGACCGGGGACTCGATTCGCCCGGGGGTGTACAGCTCGACGGCCCGCCGGGCGATGAGCCCCAGGCTCACCGCCATCACCACGGCCAGAAAGCCGAGCAGCCACGGCCCGGTCCCCGAGGTCGTGAAGGCGTGGACCGAGCTGACCACCCCGGAGCGGGTGAGGAACGTGCCCAGGATCGTGAGGCAGAACGTCGCCAGCACCAGCGACAGGTTCCAGGCCCGCAGCATCCCCCGGCGCTCCTGGGTCATGACCGAGTGCACGAACGCGGTGCCGGTCAGCCAGGGCAGCAGCGACGCGTTCTCCACCGGGTCCCACCCCCAGTAGCCGCCCCAGCCGAGCACCTCGTAGGACCACCAGGCGCCGAGCACGATCCCGGCGGTGAGGAACCCCCAGGCCAGCAGCGTGGTGCGGCGCACCTCGGCGAGCCACCCCTCGCCGAAGCGCCCGGTCACGAGCGCGGCGGTCGCGAACGCGAACGGAACGGTGAAGCCGACGTAGCCGAGGTACAGCAGCGGGGGGTGGAACGCCATGAGCGGGTGGTTCTGCAGCAACGGGTTCGGGCCCCGCCCGTCGGCGGGCACCGGTCCTTCGACGGGGAGGAACGGGTTGGCGGCCACGGTCATGAACACGAAGAAGAACCCGGCCACCACGAGACCGACGAGCAGCGCCCACACGACCATGGGGTCGTCGAGGCGGTGCCGCCACCGGCGGGCGACCCAGACCAGGTAGCCGCCGAGCACCGCCGCCCACAGGAGGATCGAGCCCTCCAGCGCCGCCCACAGTCCGGTCACGGTGAACAGCAGCGGTGTGGCGCGGGCGCTGTGCTCGGCCACGTAGCGCACCGAGAAGTCGTGGCCGAGCAGTGCCCACTCCATGAGCGCCACCGCGGCGAACGCGGTGGCGGCGACCAGCACCACGCAGCGGCGACCGAGCCGGGCCAGGTGCGGATCGGCCCGGTGTGCGGCCAGGCCCAGCAGCGCCACCCCGACCACCGAGGCCGCGACCCCGAGCACCAGGGCGAGCGTCCCGAGCCGGGAGATCACCTGCGCCTCCCGGCCCCGCCGGGTTCTGCGCCGACCGGCGGTGCCCGGCCGGTGTCGACCTCGGGCGGCCGGTACTCGTTGCCGTGACGGATCATGATCCGCTCCGAGCGGAACACCGTGCCCCGGGGTGCGAACCGGCCCTCGCACACCACCGGGGCGTCGTCGGCGAACAGCTGCGGCGGGTCGCCCCGATGCCTCACCCGGACCGTCGCCGCACCGTCGGTGAGGGCGAACATCACCCCCTGAGGGTTCTCGGTGATCGTGCCGGGCACCACCTGCCCGGCCATGCGGAACCGCCGACCGGCCAGCGACTCCCGTTCCCGCAGCGCCTCCGAGACGGTGCGGAAGTACACGACGTTGTCGGACAGCACGACGGCCAGCGCCACGATCGCCACGCCCGCAGCGGCCAACGCGCCCAGCGCGACCCACCGGCGCGCCCGGCGACGGGGCCGGCCCCACGGCGCGACCGACGCGGGCGCGGGGTCCCCGGCGAGCACGGTGCCGGTCACTCCCCTCCCCCGCCGCCGACGCGGCGCAGGCGCCGCCACAACCAGGCCACGTAGCCGCCCAGCACCAGGGCGGTCCCGGCCCATGCCGCCGCCACGAACCCGGCGTCGGTCACGGTGCCGGCACCCCCGCCGGCTCCACGGTGCCCCCGGCGGCCGCGGCCGCGGCGACCCGCGCCGCGATGGCCCGCTCCAGGGCTGCGGCGTCGCGCGCCGCCTCGAGGCCGGCGATGCGGTAGCGCAGGGCCACGAGCGCCAGGTACCCGAGCGTGAACGCCAACACCCCCACCCAGAGCGTGAGCGCCATCACCCCCTCGATCGAGGGGCTCAGGTCCGGGGTGAACACGGTGGCCCGCTGGTGCAGCGTCCGCCACCACTCCACCGAGAAGTGCACGATGGGCACGTCGACGAACGCCACCAGCGCGGCGACGGCCGCCCGCCGGGCGCCGGCCTCGGTGGGACCGAGCACGCGGCGCAGCGCCAGGTAGCCCAGGTAGAGGAAGAACAGCACCGCGGTGGTGATGAGCCGGGCGTCCCACGCCCACCACACACCCCAGATCGGGCGGCCCCACAGCGAGCCGAGCGCCAAGGTGAGCCCCGTGCACAGCACCCCGATCTCGGCGGAGGCCCCGGCGAGCCGGTCCCAGGCCACGGCCCGGGTGCGCGGCCAGAGGTACAGCCCGGAGGCCAGCGCGGTCACCCCGAAGGCCAGGTAGGCGACCCAGGCCGTCGGGACGTGCAGGTACATGATCCGCTGGGCATCGCCCTGCACCGCGTCGGGCGGGGCGACGGCCAGACCGAGGACCGCCAAGGCGCCGAACGCCGCCGCCGCGGCCGCCCCCAGCGCCGCCTCGACCCGCACGGAAAAGAGGCGGCCGGTCCCGGTCGTCGCGGTCACGTCCCGTCCTCCCATACGGCACCGAAGGCGAGCATCCCGGCCGCGAGGTAGGTCACCGCCGCCACCCACAGCATCGCCACCCATCCCCAGGCGTCCCCGGGCGCCCGGGCGAGGGCGTCCTCCCACGCCCGGGTGGCGGCGAGCAGCACCGGCGAGGTGACCGGCAGGACCAGCAGCGGCAGCAGCGTCTCCCGCACCCGGGTCCCGGCGGCCAGGCCGGCGTAGAGGGTACCGGCGGCGGCGACCGCCACGGTCGCGGGCACGCCGGCGGCGGCGAGCACGGCGGCGCCGCCGGGTCGCACGTCGTAGAGGACGACCATCGCCGGGCCGAGCACCGCCTGCAGCGCCGCGAGCTCGACCACCACTGCGAGGACCTTGCCGACGAACAACCCGGACGGATCGAGCCTGGTCAAGGCGAGCTGGTCCCGCACCCCCGGGGCGAGCTCCACGCCGACCGACCGGTTCACCGCCGGCAACCCCGCCAGCAGCACCGCCACCCAGAACAGGCCCGGCGCCGCCCGGGCCAGCAGGCCGCGGTCGGGATCGAGCGCGAACGCGAACAGCACCACCACCACGAGGGCGAACGGGAGCACCTGCCCGGTGGTCACCCGGGACCGCCGCTCGATCCGCAGGTCCTTGGCCGCCACCAGCGCCACCTCCCGCCACAGGGGCAACGGCGCCGGCCGGTCGGCGGGCGCGGCGGCGGGTGCCGCCCCGGCGGCCGGCGCCCCGCCCCGCCCCGACCGGCCCGGTGACAGCGCCGCCCCGGCGCTCACCGCCCGGTCCCCGCCGTCACCCGGGTCTGCCCGCCGACCATCACGACCTCCCGCGCCCGCACGCCGCGCAGCCGGTCCGGCTCGTGGGTGGCCACCAGCACCGTGCGCCCGCCCGCGACCGCCTCCGCCAGCCAGGCGTCGAGCCGGGCCCGGCCGTCGGCGTCGAGCGCGGCGTGCGGTTCGTCGAGCAGCACGAGCGGCGCGTCGGCGAGCCATGCTCCGGCGAGCGCGAGGCGGCGGCGCTGCCCGGCCGACAGGCGCCCGGCCGGGACCGCGGTGCAGGTCTCGAGACCGGCGCGGGCCAGCGCGCCGTCGACCCGCTCTCGCGCCGCCCCGAGCAGCCGGGCCCGCAGCCTGAGGTTCTCGGCCACGGTGAGGTCGTCGTAGACGCCGGGATCGTGCCCGACGAAGCCGATCAGGTGCCGGTGGGCGCGCCGGTCGGCGACCAGGTCGTGCCCGAGCACCACCACCTCACCCCGGGCGGGGGGGACCAGCCCGGCCAGGAGGCGCAGGAGGGTGGTCTTGCCCGCACCGTTCGGCCCGGTGAGCACCACCACCTCACCGTCCTCCACGTCGAGATCCACCCCGGCCAGGGCCGGGTACCCGTCGAGGAGGCAGACGACACGGCGGCAACGGACGACGGTGGGCACGCGCGCCTCCGGGCCCCGCAGGGCCGTTGGGGACGCCGTGAGCATACGGAGCGGCTCGCGCCGTCCCCCAACCGCAGGGATGGTCGTCGGGGCGCCGTTCCGTCCGGCGACGGGACCAGGATTGCGGCCGCCACCCCGGGCGCGACGGCCGCGCCCGGCAAGGTGGCCGGTCGGACACTCCGGCGCTCCTAGCATCGACCGGTGGCGCGCGTCACCGGAGCGGTCGGCCGAGCGCTGGTCACCGCGGGGCTGCTCATCCTGGGGTTCGTCGCCTACCAGCTCTGGGGCACCGGCGTGGTGGAGGCCCGGGCCCAGGACCGCCTGCGCGACGACTTCACCGGCGCCGCCCGCCGGGCCCGGGCCACCCGCCCCGACCCGGCGGTGTCACCCACGGTCCCGCCACCGCCGCCCTCGGGCGAGGCCGTGGCGGTCCTGCGAATCCCCCGGCTCGACCTGGAACGGGCGGTCGTGGAAGGGGTGGGCGTGGCCGACCTGCGCAAGGGACCCGGCCACTACCCGCTCACGCCGCTCCCGGGCCAGCGCGGCAACGCGGCGATCGCCGGGCACCGCACCACCTACGGCGCCCCGTTCCACCGTCTCGACGAGCTGGCCCCCGGCGACCTCATCGAGGTCACCACCCTGTTCGGCACCTACCGCTACCGGGTCGACGACGCCGGTGACGGCAGCGGGCACCGGATCGTCTCGCCCCGGGAGGTGTCCGTCCTCGACCCGGTCCCCGATCCGGACCACCCGGGGGAGGCGCTGGCCACCCTCACGCTCACCACCTGCCACCCCAAGTACTCGGCCCGCCAGCGCCTCGTGGTGCGGGCCACCCTCGACCGGCGCCGGTCGCCTCCGCCGGCCCCACCGAGCGAGCCCCGACCGGCGGCGGCCCGTGAGGCGACGCTCACCGACGCCGGGCATCCATGGGGCACCTGGGGCGACCGGAGGGTCACCGGCGCCTGGGCGGCGGCGGTGGCGCTCGTCGGGGCGCTGTGGTGGGCGGGGTTCCGGCGCCGGCGGTGTTGGTGGACCTGGACGGCCGGGGCGGTGCCGTTCCTCGCGGTGCTGGTGGTGTTCTACGCCCACCTCGAGCGGCTCATCCCGCAGTACTGACCCGCCGGCCGGTGCCGGCGACCGCCGCGGCTCAGCGCGCTGCGAGCCCGGCGAACACGAACCCCAGCACCGCGTCGACGAGGCGGCGCTCGGCGTCTGCCCCCAGGCCCGGTCCCGCCGCCAGCAGGACCGCCACGCCGTGCGTGGCGGCCCAGAGCGACAGGGCCGCGGTGAGGGGGTCGACCGGCGCGAAGCGGCCGGTGGCGATGGCCTCCTCCACTGCGGCAGCCGCCACCCCGAACGCCTTCGACGCCGCGGGGAGCTCCTCCACCTCGGGAGCCGGCACCCAGTCGGGACGGAACGCGAACATGAGGGAGAACAGCTCCGGATGGGTACGGGCGTGGGCGACGTAGGCACGGCTCATCCCCCGGATCCGCTCGAGGGGATCGGGGTCGTCGACCGCCTCGAGGCGCGCCGCGAGCCGGGTGAGCTCCTCGTCGGCGAGCGCCCGCACCAGCGCCTCCTTGCTCTCCACGTGGGCGTACAACGCCGGTGCAGTCACCCCGAGGTCGCGGGCCACCTGCCGCAGCGAGAGCCCGGCGAGCCCCTGGCGGGCCACCCGGCGGCGCGCCGCGTCGAGCACCGTCTCCCGGCGCAACGGTCGGCGGGTCGGCACCGTCGTCACCCCCTCACGGGCCGGCGTACGGGCCCCATGCCCCCCGGGGGCGCGCCCGCAACGGTCGGCGGGTGAACAGTGTAAAGTCCGCGGCGTGACCGAGCAGACCTCCACCACCACCGCCCCGACCACCGATCCCACCGGCGTCGCCACGACGGGCGGACCCGGCCCGTGGCTCTCCGGTTACTACGCACCGGTCACCGATGAGCTCGACGCCGACGACCTGCCCGTGCAGGGCCGTCTGCCCGGCGGGCTGGTCGGGACCTACCTGCGCAACGGCGCGAACCCCCGCTTCGTGCCGCCGTGGCGCTACCACCTCTTCGACGGCGACGGGATGCTGCACGGCGTCACCGTGGCCGACGGGCGGGCTTCCTACCGGAACCGCTGGATCCGCTCGGCGGGCCTCGCCGCCGAGGAGCGGGCCGGGCGGGCCCTGTACGGCGGCTTCTACCACGCCGCCATGCCGCCGCCCGAGCTCGTCGGCGACGCCGGCGGCATGAAGAACACGGCCAACACCCACGTCGTGCGCCACGCAGGCCGGATCCTCGCGCTCATGGAGGCGGCCAAGCCCACCGAGGTGAACGAACGGCTCGAGACGCTCGGCGAGTACGACTTCGGCGGGCGCCTGCGCGGGGCGTTCAGCGCCCACCCGAAGATCGACCCGGTCACGGGGGAGATGCTGTCGTTCTCCTACGTCGGGCCGCTCACCGTGTACACCGTCGCCCCCAGCGGCGAGCTGGTGCGCAGCACGGTCGTGGAGCTGCCGGCGATGGTGATGATGCACGACTTCGCGGTCACCGAGCGCCACGTCGTGTTCCTCGACGCCCCGGCGGTGTTCGACCTCGGCCGCTGGCTGTCCGGCGGCGCGCTGGCGGCCTGGGAACCCGAGCGCGGCACCCGGCTGGGGGTGATGCCCCGCGACGGGGACGGCGCCGACACCCGTTGGTTCGAGATCCCGACTTCGTGGGTGGCGCACTTCCTCAACGCCTACGACGACGGTGACCGGGTGGTGGTCGACGGGTGCCGCATGGACCGGCTCAACTTCATGATGGATCCCGACGACCCGCCGACCGGCGCCGAAGGGGTGCTCACCCGCTTCACGATCGACCTGGCCGCCGGGCGCGCCTCGTTCGAGGCGCTCGACGACCGGTGCGGCGACTTCCCCCGCGTCAACGACCGGCACGCCTGCCACCGCCACCGCTACGGGTACGTGGCCGCCTACGCCGAGGGGCTCCGGCCCGACGGAGAGTTCGACCTCATCGTGAAGTACGACCTGGAGCGCGGCACCGCCGAGACGTACCGGTTCGGCCCCGGCGAGGCGATCGGTGAGCTCGCGTTCGCGCCCGACCCGGAGGGGCGCGCCGAGGACGACGGATGGCTCGTCGGCTTCGCCACCGATCTCGGCCGGCTGGAGACCGACTTCGTGGTGCTCGACGCCCGGGACGTGACGGCAGGTCCGGTGGCGCGGGTGCGGATGCCGCGGCGGGTGCCGTTCGGGTTCCACGGATCCTGGCTCCCCGCCGCCTGAGCACGGCGGCGGCCGGTCTCACAGCTCACCGGCGTCGAGGAGGTCGAGCACCTCGGCGGCGCGGCTGCGGATCGCAGGGAGGTCGGGGCGGACCTGCGCGGCCCGGACCTGCGCCGCGACCCGCGGCTCGGCGGCGAGCCGGCGCGCGTGGCGGGCCAGGAAGTCCCAGTACAAGGTGGTGTACGGGCAGGCGTGGGGTCCGGTGCGCCGGCGCGGGTCGTAGGGGCAGCGTGCGCAGGCGTCGCCCATGCGGTTCAGGTACGCACCCCCGGCGGCGTAGGGCTTGGTGGCCATGCGACCCCCGTCGGCGTAGAGGGCCATGCCGATCACGTTGGGCACCATCACCCACTCGGCGCCGTCGACGAACGAGGCCCACATCCACGCCACCAGCTCGGCGGGGCGGACCCCGGCGAGCAGGCAGAGGTTGCCCAGCACCATGAGCCGCTGGATGTGGTGCACCCAGGCCCGTGCCCGCACCCCCTCGAGCGCCTCGGCGAGGCAGGCCATCCGCGTCGGCGCCGTACCGGTGAAGGCGGGCGGCAGCGGACGGGAGGCACCGAGCTCGTTGGCGTCGCGCCAGTCCGGCATCCACAGCCAGTAGAGGCCCCAGACGTACTCCCGCCAGCCCAGCACCTGGCGGAGCAGCCCCTCTGCGCTCGCCACCGGGACCCCACCGGCCCGGTAGGACTCCTCGATCGCGTCGCAGACCTCGCGGGGGTGGAGCCACCCGAGGTTGAGGGCCGGTGACAGCAGCGTGTGCGCCATCTGCCAGCTGCCGCCGAGCATCGCGTCCTGGTGCGGTCCGAACCGGGGCAGGACCTCGCGGATCGCGTGGTCGAGGCGCCGCCGGGCCGCCTCCCGGGAGGTGGGCCACAGCCCCTCGGGCGGGGCGCCCCAGCCGGCGCCGCCGAGGTCTGCGAGCACGGCGCGGTCGAGGTCGTCGAGCGGGTCGCGCACGGGCTCCGGCCACGGCCGGCCGTCCCGCGGCGGGGGCCGGCGGTTCGCGGTGTCGTGGTTCCAGCGGCCGCCGGCCGGCCGGTCCCCGTCCATGAGGTAGCCGAGGCGGCGGCGCTGCCACCGGTAGAAGTCCTCCATCCGCAACCGGGGCCGGCCCGCGGACCACGCCGCGAACTCGTCGGGGTGGCAGAGGAACTGGTCGTTGCGCACGAGGCGAACCCCGAGGCGGCGCAGCACCAGCCGGGCGTCCCAGGAGCACGGCTCGGTCGCGATCACCTCGCGGGGACGGTGGTCGGCGCGGTGCGCGGCGAGCCCCGCGGCCAGGTCGGGAGCGCGCCGGTAGTCGATCGTGAACCCCTCGGCGGCGAGCGCCGAGGCGAAGTGGCGCATGGAGGACAGCACGACGTGGAGCCGCTGGCGGTGCCGGCGCTCGGCGCGCAGCTGCGCCTCGCTCTCCACCAGCAGCACCCGGTGCGTCCGGGGGTGCGCGCCGGCCGGCGCCCCGTGGCGGCGGTGCAGCTGGTCGCCGAGCACCCAGACCGTGACCCGGCGGTCGCCGCCGCGCCCCGGGTCGGGGATCGGGCACGCCGACCGGCCGTCGCCGCCGACGGGCACGAGCCCCGCTCAGCGCCCCTCGAAGCGGGGCGGTCGCTTCTCGGCGAACGCGGCGAGTCCCTCGGCGAGGTCGTCGCTCTCGAAGCAGCGCCGCTCCGCCTCGTCGATCGCCGCCAGACGCTCGGGATCGGGCGCGACCGCCTCGGCCAGGGCCACGAGCGCCTGCTTGTGCCCGGCCAGGGTGAGCGGCGCAAGGGCGGCCAGCTCGTCGGCGAGGGCCAGGGCGGCCGCCCGGGCGTCGCCCACGACCCGATGCACGAGCCCCAGCCGGGCGGCCTCGGCGGCGTCGACGGTGCGACCCGTGAGCAACAGGTCTTGGGCCGCGGCCGTCCCGACGGCCTGGACGAGCCGGCGGATGTTGGCGGCGCTCAGCATCACCCCGAGCCGCACCGCCGGGATCCCGAACGTCGCCTGCTCGGCGGCCACCCGCAGGTCGCACGCGGCCACCAGCTGGGTGCCCGCCCCGATGGCGGGGCCGCCGTCCGCGGCGACCACGGGGATCGGGATCCCGGTGATGGTGGAGCACAACGCCTCGAACGCGGGCCGGAAGGTATCGCCGCCACCGGCGGTGATCCCTCCGGTGCCCGGGGTGCGGGGCGCCCCGTCGGCGGCGGTGTCGGCCGCGCGGCGGGCGAGGTCGGCGCCGGCGCAGAACACCCGGCCCTCCCCCGTGATCACCACCGCCCGCAGCCCGTCGGCGACCGCGCCCTCGAGCCGGGCCCGCAGCTCCTGGCACAGTTCGGCCGACAGCGCGTTGCGGCGCTCGGGCCGGTCGATCACGGCGAGGCCCACCCGCTCGGCGGGCCGCGACCAGCGGATCACGGCGCCCCGCTCACCGTTCGGTGGTCACGACTCGTCGATCACCGCGATGAGGTCGCCCTCATGGACGACCTGCCCCTCGGCGACGTGCAGCTCCCGCACCACACCAGGAATCTCGGTGACCACCGGGATCTCCATCTTCCTCGACTCGAGGATGCAGATCTCGTCGCCCTCGGCGACCATCTGCCCCTCCTCGGCCCGCACCTGCCACACGTTGGCGGTGATCTCCGCCCGGATCTCGGCCATGGGCCGCCGACGCTACCCGCGACGCTTGCGCCGGGGTGGACTCCGCACCACCTCCGGGTCGGTGACACCGGGCACCGCCCGTGCGTAGCCTGCGCGCCGTGACCGCCATCGACCGCGACCGGCTCGGGGCACTCATGCGCCGGGAGACCGAGGCCTACGTCGCCGCCCACCCGCGGGCCGCCGAGGTGGCCC
>CALEDW010000160.1 GCA_937949585.1 uncultured Acidimicrobiia bacterium | reverse complement strand
TCCTGGCCTTCCTGCACCACCACGGCGTCGAGCACCCGCAGGTCGGGGTCGCGCAGCCGGACCCCGGCGGGCAGGGTGGTGACGTCGAGCGCCACCCGGTAGGTGCCCGGGCCGGGCACCGCCACCCGGAACACCCCGTCGGCGGCACTGGTGCCGGCACCGACCCGGGTCCCGTCGGGTCGGGCCACCACGATCCGGACCCCGGCGACCGGTTCACCGGCGTCGAGCAACCGGCCGGTGACCGTCTCCCCCGCCGCCGCCGCCGGGGCGCCGCCCGCACCCAGGGCACCCGTCAGCACCAGCAGCGCCGTCCCGGTGAGGCGCACCGGCCACCGGCGGCGCCGGGGGCGGGCGGGCACCTGCATCGCCGGGCGATGCTAGGACCGCCGGCGCGCGTCGACGAGGCCCATCGGGGTGACCATGTAGCCGGTGAGGGTGCGTTCGGCGTGGGCGAGGCGCCACACGAGCATCCGTTGCGCGTACTCCAGGACCCGGCCGGTGCACGCCGGGTCGTCGGCCCGGTTCGTCGTCTCGTCGGGATCCTCGAGGAGGTCGTAGAACAGCGGCGGCAGGCGCGGGGTCGCGAACTGCACGTACTTGCCGGCCTCGTCGCGCACGACGGCGAGGGCGCACTCGTCGAGCCCGATCCCGAAGAACCGCTGGGGGGTGGCCGCCACCGGGTCGCGGAAGTCCCACTCCCAGCACACCGCGGTGCGCCAGTCGTCGGGGACCTCGCCCCGCACCCAACCCAGCAGCGACCGTCCCGAGCACTGGGCCGGGATCTCGGCGCCGATCCAGTCGAGGATCGTCGGCATCACGTCGACGTTCTCGGTGAACGCGTCGACGCGCCGTCCGCGGGTCGCGTCGGCCTCCGGACCCGGGGCCCGCACGATGAGCGGCACGTGGTAGCTCTCGTCGAACCAGCCCAGCTTGTCGGTGAGCCAGTGGTCGCCGGCCTGCTCGCCGTGGTCGGAGGTGAGGATCACCAGGGTCCTCTCCAGCAGCCCTCGGTCGCGCAGGCCGTCGAGGAGGCGCCCGAGTTGGGCGTCGACCTCGGCCATCAGCCCGTAGTAGGCGGCCCGCAGGTACCGCACCGTCTCGTCGTCGCAGGGCTGCAGGCCGCCCATCGCGGCGACGGCCCCGGCCAGCAGGGGGTGGACCGACCCCTCGGCCTCGGGGGTGGCGGCCCGGCGAGGGGCGGGGACGTCGGCCGGGTCGACGAGGGTGTGGTACGGGGCGGGCGCCACGAACGGCGGGTGGGGCCGGATGTAGGCGGCGTGCACGAACCAGCGGTCGGGGCGCGCGTCGTCGAGGTGGGCGAGCACGGCGTCGGTGAGGAAGGTGGCCTCGGAGTCCTCGGCCCGGTACCGGGCCGGGGCCCCGGGGGTGTCGTCGACCGGCTCCAGCAGGGACCGGACGTCGTCGCCGACCTCGTAGCCCCGGGTCCGCAGCCACTCCCCCCAGGGCCGCAGGTGCTCGGGCAGGTCGAGCACGGCCCGGAACCCGGGCAGGACACCCTCGTAGGTGCGCAGGCGGGGATCGTCGGGGTCGAGGCCCCGGGGGTCGGGGGTGGTGTCGGTGTAGCCGAACAGCACGGGGTCGTACCCGGCGGCCCGGGCCTCGAGGGCCACGTTGGTGAACCGGGCGTCGAGCGGGGTGCCGTTGAGCACCGAGCGGTGCACCATCGGGTAGAGGCCGGTGTGCAGCGACGCCCGGCTGGGCCCGCACGGGGCGGCCTGGGCGTAGTGGCGGGTGAACCACACACCCTCGGCGGCGAGCCGGTCGAGGTGGGGGGTGCGCACGCAGGGGTGCCCCGCCACCCCGAGGCAGTCGCCCCGCCACTGGTCGACGGTGATGAGCAAGACGTTGCGGTCCGGGCTCACCGGCGCATCATGCCCGGGTCGAGCACCCGGCGCAGGAACGCGGCGGTGCGCGGGTTGGTCGGGGCGGTGAAGATCTGCTGCGGCGGCCCGGCCTCGGCGATCCGGCCGTCCTCGAGGAACACCACGGCGGTGGCGACCTCCCGGGCGAAGCCCATCTCGTGGGTGGCGATGAGCATCGTCATCCCGGCGGCGGCCAGCTCGCCCACGAGGGCCAGCACCTCACCGACCAGTTCGGGGTCGAGCGCCGAGGTCACCTCGTCGAGCAGCAGCAAGCGCGGCTGCATGGCCAGGGCCCGGGCGATCGCCACCCGCTGCTGCTGGCCGCCGGAGAGCCGGTCCGGGTAGGCGTCGGCGAGCTCGGCGAGCCCGATCCGTTCCAGCAGCGCCGTGGCCCGGTCCACCGCCTCGGCCCGGGACAGGCCGAGGACCTTGCGGGGCGCCAACGTGCAGTTGGCCAGCACCGTCATGTGCGGGAACAGGTTGAAGGCCTGGAACACGATGCCGACCTCGCGCCGCAGCCGGTTGAGGTCGGCGCCGCGCCCGGTGACGTTGCGACCGGCGAAGCGGATCGTGCCGCCGTCGACCCGCTCGAGCCCGTTGATGCAGCGCAGCAACGTCGACTTCCCGGACCCGGAGGCCCCGATGAGGCACACCACCTCGTGCTCGGCCATGGTGAGATCGATCCCCCGCAGCACCTCCCGGTCGCCGAAGCGCTTGTGCAGGCCGTGCACCTCCAGCACCGCCGCGGCGCTCGCCGCCGGCGCGG
>CALEDW010000159.1 GCA_937949585.1 uncultured Acidimicrobiia bacterium | reverse complement strand
TCACCGACGTCGCCGACCTGGCCCCCCGCCTCGGCGTAGAAGGGGGTGCGATCGCAGAACACCTGGACCACCTCGCCGGGCCCGACGCTGCGCACCCGTTCCCCGTCGCGCACGAGCGCCAGGATGCGGGCCCCGGTGGTGACCACCTCCCGGCGGCCGGTGAACTCGGTGGGCCCGGCCTCCTCGAGGATCTCCCGGTACAGCTCCACCGGGGCTCCGGCCCCGCCGCCGGCGGCCTGGTGGGCGGCCCGGGCCCGGGCCCGCTGCTCGGCCATGTGCGTCGCGAAGCCCTCGAGGTCCACCGTGCGGCCCCGCTCGGCGGCGATCTCGGCGGTGAGCTCCACCGGGAACCCGAGGGTGTCGTGGAGGTGGAAGGCCCGTTCGCCGTCGACGTCGCCCTCGGCGAGCAGCTCCTCGAGCAGGTCGAGGCCCCGGCGCAGGGTCTGGCGGAACCGCTCCTCTTCGCGGCCCAGCACCGCGCGCACCGCCTCGGCCTTCTCGACCACCTCCGGGTAGGCGCCGCCCATCACCTCGGCGGTGGCGTCCACCAGGCGGGGGACGACCGGTTCGGTCGCGCCGAGCAGGTAGGCGTGGCGCACCGCCCGGCGCAGGATGCGCCGCAGCACGTAGCCCCGGGCCTCGTTGGATGGGACGACCCCGTCGACGACGAGGAACGTGGCGGCCCGGCCGTGCTCGGCCAGGATCCGCAGCGACACGTCCCGCTCCCCCGCCCCGTGCCCGTAGGCGACGCCGGTGGCCTCGCCGGCGGCGGCGATGAGCCGGCGCAGCACGTCGGTCTCCCACACCGAGTCGGTACCCTGGAGCACCGCGAGGTTCCGCTCGAGCCCGGCCCCGGTGTCGACGCTGGGGGCCGGCAGCGGCACGAGCGACCCGTCGGGCTGCGCGTCGTACTGCATGAACACGAGGTTCCAGATCTCGATGAAGCGCTCGTGGCCGCCCGCGGCGGGTCCGCCCCCGGGGCCGTGGTCGGGGCCGAGGTCGTAGAAGATCTCCGAGCAGGGCCCGCACGGACCGGTGTCGGCCATCCGCCAGAAGTTGTCCTCGTCGAGGCGTTGGATCCGCTCGGCCGGCACCCCGACGCGCTCGGACCAGATCGCGGCGGCCTCGTCGTCGGTGGTGTGCACGGTGACCCACAGCCGGTCGGGGTCGAGGCCGCAGACCTCGGTGTAGAACTCCCAGGCCCACGGGATCGCCTCGGCCTTGAAGTAGTCGCCGAAGCTGAAGTTCCCCAGCATCTCGAAGAAGGTCATGTGCCGGTTCGTGCGGCCCACCTCCTCGAGGTCGTTGTGCTTCCCCCCGGCCCGCAGGCAGCGCTGGCAGCTGGCGGCCCGGGGCCACGGCGCCGGTTCGGCCCCCAGGAAGTACGGCTTGAACGGCACCATGCCGGCCACGGTGAACAGCACCGAGCGGTCCTGGGGCACCAGACTCGCGGAGGGCACCACGACGTGGCCCCGGGCCGCGAAGAAGTCGAGGAACGCCTGTCGCAGCTCGTCGGCGCTGCGGGGGGGCATGCGGCGCAGGCTACCGGCCGGCCCGGCCGGCCCGGGCCCGTCGGCGCGGCCCGGGTGGGGCCGGCACCGACCGTGCCCCCGGACCCGGCGACGGCCCGGAACGGCCGGTCGGGCTGTCGCCGACGAGCCCGTAGCGGAGGCGCAGCTCCGTCTCGCGCTCGCGTGCTGCGAGCCGGCCCTCGGCCACCCCGGCCGCCACCGCGGCGCGGGCGCGACGCCACCGGGCGCGCACGCCCGCCACGGACCGTCCGGCCACGGCGTCGGGCCGGGCCCGGCGCACGGCGGCGCGATCCCGCCGGCGCACCCACCAGGCGCTGCCCACCCCGGCCGTCCAGCCGGCGGCGGCCCAGAACAGCCGCTTGGGGATCACCGTCGTCGACCCTCGGGGTGCTCCCGCATCCGCTGCACGGCCCGGCGGGTCCCCGCCCCGATGGCCATGACCCGCACGACGGGGCTCGTCACGGTGCGGGCCACCAACCGGCTCGTGCGGTCCATCCGGTCCCCCACCGCGCCGGCGGTCTCCACCAGCGCCGCGAGCCCGTCGACCTCGCGGCGGGCGTCCTCCACGGCCTGCTGCGCCGCCGCGACCACCACCCGGGCGTCGTCTTCGAGCGCGGCGAGGGTCGTCCGGAGGTGCCGCACCGTGCGGACCACGCTCACCAGCGCGGCGACGAGCAACGTCGTTGCGGCGACGAGCGTCACCGCGGCGACCGCCGCGACCCACTCAGCCACGCCCGCTCACCCCGCCGGGTCTCCCTGCGGGTCCCCGGTGGCCGCCGCGGGACGGCCGGGCCGGGCGACGTCGTCGCCGGCGCCGGAGGGGTGGTAGTAGCGGCGGCCGGCCACCTCGGGCGGGCGGTACTCCTGGGCGGCGGCTCCTGCGGGGTCCTCGTGCGGCGAGCGGTACCCGACCCCGTGGCCGAGCCGACGGGTGCCGGACAGGTGCGCGTCGCGCAACGGCGGCGGTACCGCCCCGGCCGGACGGTCCCGCACGTCGGCGGTCGCGGCGGCGAGGGCCCTGGTGACCCGGTCGGATTTCGGGGCCCGGGCCAGGTACACCACGGCGTGGGCGAGGTTCAGCCGGGCCTCGGGCAACCCGACCCGCTCCACGGCTTCCGCCGCGGCGACCGCCAGGGGCAGGGCGTGCGGGTCGGCGAGCCCCACGTCCTCGGAGGCGAGGATGACCAGGCGCCGGGCGATGAAGCGGGGATCCTCTCCCGCCTCCAGCATCCGGGCCAGCCAGTAGAGGCCGGCGTCGGGATCGGAGCCCCGGACGCTCTTGATGAACGCCGAGGCGACGTCGTAGTGCTCGTCGGGCCCGTACCGCAGCGCCCGCATCGCCAGCGCCGTCTCGGCGTCCTCCCGACCGATGACCGACCGGCCGGCGGCGGCGGCCAGCGACGCCGCGACCTCGAGCGCGCCGAGCGCGTGGCGGGCGTCGCCGTCGGCCCGGTCGGCCAGGAGCTCCAGCGCCCCGGGGTCCGCCCGCAGACCGGTACCGGCCAGGCCGCGCTCGTCGGCGAGCGCGCGGCGGAGCAGGGCCGTCACGTCGCGGGCGGTCAGCGGCTCGAGCCGGAAGAGGTGGGAACGGCTGAGCAGCGGCGCGGTGAGCGACGTGAAGGGGTTCTCGGTGGTGGCCCCCACGAGGCGCAGGAGCCCGTCCTCCAGGTGCGGCAGGAGCGCGTCCTGCTGGGTGCGGGTGAACCGGTGGATCTCGTCCAGGAACAGGATCGTGCCCCGGCCGTGTTCGCCGAGCCGGCGCCGGGCGCGCTCCACGACCGCCCGCACCTCGGACACACCGGCGCTCACCGCGGACAGCGGCTCGAAGGCCTTGCGGGTCCGGCGGGCGATGATGCGGGCGAGCGTGGTCTTGCCGGTGCCGGGCGGGCCCCACAGCACGATGCTTCCGAGCCGGTCGGTCTCGATGAGCACGCGCAGCGCCCGGCCGGGCCCGAGGAGGTGGTCGTGGCCGAGCAGCTCGTCGAGGTCCCGGGGCCGGAGCCGCTCCGCCAACGGCGCCTCCGCAGCCATGGCGGCCTCGGCTGCGTCCCCGAACAGGTCGACGCCGGCCACGGCCCGCATCCTGCCACGCTCAGGCGGGCCGCACCCGGAGCGCCAAGCCGAGCTCCTGCAGGTGCTGTGCGGGCAGCGGCGTCGGGGCCCCGGTGAGCGGGTCGGTGCCGGACGCGGTCTTGGGGAACGCGATCACCTCCCGGATATTCTCCTCGCCGGCGAGGATCGCCACCAGCCGGTCGATCCCGAACGCGAACCCGGCGTGCGGCGGGGCGCCGTAGCGGAAGGCCTCCAACAGGAACCCGAAGCGGGTCTCGGCGGCCTCGGGGCCGATCCCGAGCCGCTCGAACACCAGGGCCTGCACCGCGGCGTCGTGGATCCGGACACTGCCGGACCCGAGCTCCCAGCCGTTGCAGACCAGGTCGTAGGCCCGGGACCGCACCCGCAGGAGTTCCTCCGGCCGGCCCGACCGCAGCAGGTCGAGGTCGTCGGGATGGGGGGCGGTGAACGGGTGGTGGGCCGGCACCGGGCGGCCCTGCTCGTCGACGGCCTCGAAGAGGGGGAACTCGGTGACCCAGGCCAGGCGCACCCCACCTTCGGACACCGGCGGCCGGCCGAGGTCGTTGCGCAGCACGCCGAGGGCCCCGGCGGCGGTGCGGGGGTCGGCGGCCACCACGAGCACGAGGTCGCCGTCGCCGGCCCCGGTCGCACCGAGCAGGCCCGAACGTTCGGCCGCCGACAGGTGCTGGGCGCCCGGGCCCTCGACGTCGCCGCCGGCCACCCGGTAGGTGAGCAGACCCGGCGCGCCGCGCTCCCGGGCCCGCTCGACCAGCCGGTCCCGCGCCGCCCGGCCCATCGTGGCGCCGCCCGGCACCACCAGGGCCCGTACCGCCTCCGCCTGCACCGCCCGGAACCCGGTGCCGGCGAACACGGCGGTGACGTCGACGATCGGCATCCCGAAGCGCAGGTCGGGCTTGTCGGTGCCGTAGCGGTCCATCGCCTCCGTCCAGGTGAGCCGGTCCGGCGGGTCGGGCCGCCGTCCGGTGGCGGCCTCCACGGCCGCGGCGACCGCCTCGGTCACCACCCCGATCACGTCCTCCTCGTCCGCGAAGGACATCTCGGCGTCGTACTGCATGAACTCGAACTGCCGGTCGGCGCGCAGGTCCTCGTCGCGCAGGCAGCGGGCGATCTGGAAGTACCGGTCGACGCCGCCGACCATGAGCAGCTGCTTGAACAGCTGCGGGCTCTGGGGCAGGGCGTAGAACCGGCCCGGGTGCAGCCGGGACGGCACGACGAAGTCCCGGGCGCCCTCGGGGGTGGAGGCCACGAGCATCGGGGTCTCGACCTCGACGAACCCCTGGGCGGCCATCGAGGCCCGCAACGCCGCGTTCACCCGGGCCCGGAGCCGCAGGTTGGCCTGCATCGACGGGCGCCGCAGGTCGAGGTAGCGGTGCCGGAGGCGCAGCACCTCGTCGACCTCCCCGCCCCGATCGTCGAGGCGCATCGGGGGCGGCTCGGCCCGGTTCAGCACCTCGAGGCGGCGCGCCGCGACCTCCACGGTCCCGGTGCCCAGCGCCGGGTTCTCGGTGCCGGGGGGGCGGCGGCGCAGCTCGCCGGTGACCCGCAGCACCCATTCGCGGCGCACCTCGTGCACGTCGCCGCCCTCCACACCGGCCGGGTCGGCCACGACCTGCACGATCCCGGTGGCGTCACGCAGGTCGAGGAACACCACGCCGCCCTGGTCCCGCAGCGCCGCGACCCACCCGCACAGCACGACCTCGGTCCCGACCTCGGTCTCGCCGAGCAGACCGGGCCGGTGGGTGCGCATCACGGGTCGACGGCCTCGCCGGCCGCGGGCGGCGGCGGGGGTGCGGCACCGGCGGGCGCGGTTCGGGCCTGCAGCCAGCCGACGAGGGCGCTCCGGCTCACCTCGACCTGGCCGCCGGATGCCAGGTCCTTGACCACCACCGCACCCCGGGCGAGCTCGGCCGGGGCGAGCATGACGCCGTAGCGGGCCCGCGCCCGGTCGGCGGCGCGCCACTGACCCTTGAGGGACCGCCCGCCGTAGGCCCGGTCGGCGCGCAGGCCCGCGGCCCGCAGCTCGGCGAGCACGAGGATCGCCTCCCGGGCCCCGTCGGGACCGAGCGCGTCGATCACGAACGCGTCGAGGCGGGGCCGGTCGGCGACGCGCCCGGTGAGCCCGGCCGCGAGCACGAGGCGCTCCACGCCCATCGCGAACCCGATCGCCGGGGTGGCGGGCCCGCCCATCTCCTCCACGAGCCGGTCGTAGCGGCCCCCGCCGCCGACGGCGTTCTGCGCGGCGTCCAGGACGTCGGTCTGCAGCTCGAACGTGGTGCGGGTGTAGTAGTCGAAGCCCCGCACCAACCGGGGGGCGAGCTCGTAGGGGATGCCCAGGTCCCGCAGCCCCGCCTGCACCGCCTCGAAGTGGGCCCGGGCCGCGGCCCCCAGGTGCTCGGCGAGCTGCGGCGCCCGCTCGATCACCTCCTGCCAGTCGGGGTCCTTGGCGTCCAGGACCCGCAAGGGGTTGGCCTCCACCCGGGCCAGGAACGCCTCCCCGAGCCCGGCGCCGGCGCGGCGCAGGTGGGCGCGCAGTGCCTCCAGGTACCCGGGCCGCTCCTCGGGGTCACCCATCGAGTTCACCAGCAACCGCAGCGCCGGGACCCCCATCTCGGTCGCCGTCGCCCAGGCCAGCGCGATGCACTCGACGTCGAGTTCGGGGTCGGCGGCGCCGATCGCCTCCACCCCCAGCTGCCAGTGCTGGCGGTACCGGCCCCGCTGGGGGCGCTCGTAGCGGAAGTTCGGCGCCACGTACCACACCTTCCACGGCGGGGTGGGGCGGTGCTGGGCGTAGGCCCGCACCACCGAGGCGGTGCCCTCGGGTCGCAGGGCGAGGCGCCGGCCGGACCGGTCGGTGAGCTCGTACATCTCCTTGGCGACCACGTCGGTGTGCTCCCCGATCCGGCGGAACACCTCGGCGTGCTCGAGGATCGGGGTGACGGCCAGCCCGTAGCCGTACCGGTCGGCGAGCCGGGCGAACCGGGTCACGGCCTCGGCCCACGCCGCCGAGTCGGGGGGCAGCACGTCGTGCATCCCCACCGGGGCGCTGAGGCGGGTGGCGGGCACGGGCGGCGATGCTACCGGCGGCCCCCGCCGGCGACGCGGGGTCAGTGTTCGGCGGGGACCCGCACCTCCCGCCAGGTCGCCACCTGCCAGGCCGCGGCGACCGGGTCGAGGAACTTGGGCGGCGACAGGTAGCGCAGCCGCTGGTCGTACACGTAGTGCTTGGCATAGCCGGTCTGCACGGTGCCGCCCGAGGTGGTACCCACCGGCCCGCGGAACCGCTGGGCGATCGCGCCGTGCACGGTGAGGGTGCCCAGCGGCGCTCCCCGGTTGTGCTGGGGGAGCCGGAACGAGTGGTTCACCGACAGGATCGCGGCGTACACGGTGCGGTTCGTCGGCACCGGGGCCAGGTTGCGGGAGCAGATCCGCTGGACGTAGCGACCTTGGCCGTCACGGACCCAGTGGGTGCGCTCCCAACCGCCGGGCGCCGGCGAGGTGGCACTGCACGCCGAGGGCTGGGTCGTCGACGGCGGGCTGTAGGTGGTCGTGTGCACCTGGACGGGGTGGCGGACCTCCACGAAGTTGTTGGCGACGAGACCCAGCAGGCTCGACCCGGCGGCGCCGCCCTGGTAGGTGAGGTCACCGGTGATCACCACGTTGTTCTCGGCAGCAATCGTGAGCTGCCCGGCCAGGGTGCCCTCGACGAACGCGTCCCCCACCCGGCACCCGTAGGTGGTGGCGTCGCCGGCGACGATGAGGGCGGGGATCGGGTGGGCCGGGTTCGAGTACGGACAGCCCGGGGTGTGGTTGGGATCGTCCGGGTCGGCCGGCACGCCCTGCACGTAGATCACCCCGTTGGCCGGCAGGGGCCCGGTGCCGCCGACGGTGCACGCACCGTTGACCTGTCGCGAGAACGGGGACGTGACCGTCATCGTGCCGTTCGCGTGGAGCACGATGCGGGTGGGACCGGTGAACAGGCAGCCGCCCGACCCCGGCAGGGTCTCGGCCTTGATCGCGGCGTTCGAGGGCGGCATGGCCAGCGGTGCCAGGTAGCGGGGGTCCCCCGGCACCACGAACACCGGCGCGTTCGGGTTGCACCCGGAGTTCGTGCGGTACCGGGGCGGGTTCCGGTTCCAGGAGGTGGACGTGTCGCCGTTGAAGCGGGGCGCCCCGCACACCAGCAGCGAGTCGTTGCTGTGCAGCGGGCCGTTGATCGCGTCGGCGGTGATGAAGTTGATCTCCACGCACCCCGACGGCCGGGTGGAGCCGGGCGGGTACTGGTAGCGCCGGCAGTTGGCCTCGGCCTGGGTGGGGGTGTAGGTGGGATCCCCGTTGAACTGCGGCCCGGGGTACAGGGCGGGGTCGAGGGTCTCGTAGTCGGTGTAG
Source organism: uncultured Acidimicrobiia bacterium (assembly GCA_937949585.1). Classification (GTDB taxonomy): domain Bacteria; phylum Actinomycetota; class Acidimicrobiia; order IMCC26256; family CALEDW01; genus CALEDW01. The sequence goes on along the minus strand of CALEDW010000159.1, from coordinate 1,252 downwards.
TACAGGTAGTCGATGAACGAGCGGCGCCGCAGCGTCGCCTGCACCGTGCGCTTCGCGTCGCGCACCCGGCCGGTCGAGGTGAGGGTGATCGTCCCGTCGACGGGGAGCCGGCCCGTGTCGACCTGGTAGCGGAACCGGGAGACCCCCGTGCCACCCGGGACCGGCACGTACCCGGCGAACGCCCCGTTGCCGTCGGGCGGAGGGTTCGCGGCCGAGTACTGGTGGTAGTTGGCGTTCTCGTTGAGGCGGAACACGTAGTCGTCGATCCCGGCCTCCGCTGCGGCCAGCGCCGCGTTCCAGTCCTGGTCGCGCCGGGACAGGTGCTGGGAGCCGACCCCGTAGGCGACCGCGGCGGCCGACAGCCCGAGCAGCGCCATGAGCGCGAGCAGCACGGTGATGAGCGCCACGCCCCGCTCCGCGGGCCGGTGCCGGCAGGCCGGGCGCTCAGCCACCGATGGCCTCCTGGTAGTCGAGGTTGGGCAGGCGCACGGTGTTCACCAGCGTCGTGTGCGCCACCGGCAGCGACGTGGCCCGGCGGATCGACAGCGTGATCTGCACGGCCCGCACCGCGAGGCGGGCGTCGGCGTCCAGCGGTGTGGGTCCGAGGACCTCGCCGTTCACGTCGAGGTAGCGGAAGATCGGCCGGGCCGGCGGATTGGCGACGTAACGGCCGACGAAGCGGCGGGTGGCCGGGCCGGTGTAGGTGTAGGCGGGCGGCACCGAGGTGGCGTCGGGCCGGGTGACCTCCTCGATGAGCCGGTCCTGGGCGTCGACGAAGATCCGTACCCGCCGCGGGCCGCTGTCGGCGACGCCGCCCCCGGCCGGGTTGTTCAGGTTGGCGTAGAACACCGCCTCCCGGTCGCCGGCGAGGGCGAACGCGGCGGTGCCGGCCTGGAGGCGGGTGGCGGTGCGCAGGTCCTTGCTCACCACCCCCATGAGCACCCGGGCCTCGTCGAGGTTCTGGAGGCGGCGGTCGACCCCGTCGATGGCCCGGGTGAGCGACCCGATGCCCTGGTAGACGACCCCGAGTACCAGGCCCAACAGCAGCACGACGGTGATCGACTCGAACAAGGTCTGGCCGCCCTCCCCCTTGGCCCGCATCACGACACCTCCAGCACGAGGGCCGTGGTCCCGGTCGTGCGGGGGTCGAGCACCAGATCGGGCCACATGCGGGGCGGCACCGGCGGGTCGGCGTCGGGGTCCCCGCCGGTGGCGCCGGTCCAGGCCCGACCCGGCACCCGCACCGTCCAGG
>CALEDW010000158.1 GCA_937949585.1 uncultured Acidimicrobiia bacterium | reverse complement strand
CCCCCCGCGGTGCGCATCGTGCGTCGACGTCCCCGAGGTGCTCCTCAGCCCTTGATGAGGTCGGGCGGGGTGATCGAGGCGGTCTTGCCGTTGAAGTCGAGCACCTCGCCCTCGGTGACGAAGTAGCCCTTGGAGGCGTCGTAACGCACGAGGGTGAACGTCTCACCGAGGAACCAGTCCTCGGCGTCCACCGACATGCGGATGTCCGGCATGATGAGGCCGACGCCGGACACGTCGAGGGCGCGAGCGGCCTCCATCACGGCCAACCTGCTCGCCGTTGCTGCTTCCTCCAGGGTCTTCACGAGGAACGCGGCGGTGGTCCAGCCGTAGGCGACGATCCCGTTGGTGACGTCGGCGTCGGGCGAGTAGCGGGGAACCTTCTCCTTGTAGAGCTGCATCCGTTCGTCGGAGGCCCAGCGCGGATCGTTGGGGTCCATGATGTTCGCGGCGCTCAGCACCCCGTCGGCGGCGGCTCCGGCGAGGTTCATGAGGGTCTTGGAGGTGCAGGTGCCGGACATGTAGGTGATGGGTGACCAGCCGGCTTCCCGCATCGCCTGCAACGCGTTCGGGCAGGCGAGGAGGGTGGCGCCCAGCACGAAGGCGTCGGCGTTCGTGGCGGCGAGGCTCGTGACCTGGGCCTTGGTGTCGGAGGTCTCCGGGTTGTAGGTCGCTTCCTTCACGATCCGCAGGTCCGTGCCCCGAACGAGGCGCTTCAGCGTGTCGCCGTAGGCCCGCCCGAAGTCGTCGGAGGCGCGCAACACGGCGATCGTCGCGTCCGGCTTGCGGTCCTTGAGGTAGTCGACGAACGCCTGCATCTCGAGTGGGTAGGGCACGAGCATGGTGCCCAGCAGCCAGGGGAAGTCGGTGTTCCCCCACGCGGGTGATCCGGTGGCTGCGAACAGGTTGGGGATGCAGCGTTCGTTCACGAACTCGCGAATGGCGAGGTTGTTCTTCGTGCCGACGACGTTGAACAGGGCGAACACCTTGTCGTCGTTGACGAGCGCGTTGACGTTCTGGACGGTCTTCTCGGCTTGGTACTGGTCGTCCTTGCTCACGAGCTCGATCTTGAAGGTTGTGGTGCCGACCTTCACGCCGCCGAGCTCCTCGTTCACGTACTTGAAGTAGGCCTCTTCGCCGCGGCGGATCTCCTGGAAGGCCGAGTACAGCCCCGACTGCGGGAGACTGGTCCCCAGCTTGATGGTGCCGCCGGTCACCGCGGTGCCGGGGTCGTCGGTGCACGCCGAGGTGTCGATGAGCTCGCCGTCCGCCTTGCGGTCGTCGCTGCGACCGGTGGAGCGTTCCTCGTCGCGACCGCCGCCGCAGGCGCCGAGGACGAAGGCGAGGGCGACGAGCACGGCGAGGACGCGAGCAGCACGACCCGTGGGGGCGGGTCGGGAGGTCGGGGAGGTGCTGGTGCGTCGCATCTGGGCTCCTCTCTCGTGGGTCTGTGCTCCGGCTCCACCGGGGAGGCCGGAGGGGTCCGTCAGGTCCGGACCGCCGGGCGGGTGCCGGGAGCGGTCGGAGGGGTCGGGGCGGCCGGGCGGCGCAGCCGGGCCAGAAGCCGACGGGCGCCGCCGACGATCCCGTCGGGCAGCACGTAGACGAACAGGATCAGGGCGATCCCGAAGATCGCCGGGGACAGCAGCGGCGTGTCGGGGAACACCTGCTTCGTCCAGTCCTCGAGGAACACGAAGAGCCACGCCCCGACGACGGGGCCGACCACGGTGCCGATGCCGCCGATCACGATGATGACGAGGAAATCGATCGACAGCTGGAACGTCCCCACCCGATCGGCGTTGGCCAGGCCGGTGGTGAGGGTGAGCAGCGACCCGGCGACGGCGGCGAACGCGGCGCTGATCGCGAACGCGGAGACCTTCACCCGGGCGAGGTCGATCCCCACCGTCGCCGCGGCGGCCTCGTGCTCGCGCACCGCGATCAGCGCCCGCCCGAAACGGCCCCGCACGAGGTTCCAGGCCACGAGGAGCATCACCACCGCGACCGCCAGGACGAGGTAGTAGCGCCACTGGTCGTCGGCCGGTGCGAACCGTGTGGCCCACGACGGGGAGGTGACCTTCGGGATCTGCACCAAGGTGGTGCCCCCGGTGCCGCGGACGAAACGGGTCACGAGGTCGGGGAACAGCGCGGCGAGACCGAGGGTGACGAGGGCGAGGTAGAGGCCCTTCACCCGCAGGGCGGGGAACCCGACCGCCGCCCCGACGGCCAGCCCGCCGACGGCCACCACGGGCAGCGTCGCCAGGAACGCCCAGTCGTGGTCCTTCATGAGGATGGCGGTCGTGTAGGCCCCGAAGCCGAAGAACGCGCCGTGCCCGATCGACACCTGACCGTTGTACCCCGTGAGGAGGTTGAGACCGAGGGCGGCAACGGCGAAGGCCAGCGCCCGGGCGAACAGCGCCGTCTGGGTGGAGCCGTAGTACTGGGGGAGCCAGGCGAGGAGTACGAGGAGTGCGATGCCGATCCCCGCGGCGGGCAAGGCACGACGCGCGCTCACACCCGCTCCACCCGTTGGGTGCCGAACAGGCCGGCCGGACGGACGAGCAGTACCCCGAGAATGATCCCGAACGGGACGAGGAGCTCCACGTCGCGCAACGGTTCGAGGTACTCGATGGTGAGCGAATTGGCGACGCCGACCACGAGCCCGCCGACGACCGCCCCCAGCGGGCTGTCGAACCCGCCGAGCGCGGCGCCTGCGAACGCGAACACCAGGATCGCCTGCATGGACGACGCCGTGAGCGCCTCGGTGGCCGGCACCACCAGCGACCCGGCCAGCGCACCGAGCGCGGCGGCCAACGCCCACCCGAGCATCAGCATCCGGCCGACGTTGATCCCCACGAGGCGGGACGACGTGGGGTTGGCCGCCACCGCCCGGAGGGCCAGGCCCGCCTTCGTGCGCTGGAAGATCAGCCACAGGAGCACGCACTCGAGTACCAGGACCGCCACCAGCCCGATCGTCTGGGCGGTGAGCCGGACGCCGCCGACGTCGAAGACCCGTTGCGGGAACACGCTCGCCAACTGCTTGGCGTCGGTGCCGAAGATCACCTGGGTGAGGGCGTTGAGGGCCAGGAACATCCCGAGGGTCACGATCACCACGATGAGCGGGGACGACGATTCCACCGGCCGGATGACGACCCGCTCGATGACCGCCCCACCGACGAAGGACAGGGACACCGACAGGAGGATCGCCGGGAGGATGGGTACTCCGCCGTCCCACAGCCACCACGTCACGTACGTGGAGAACAGGGCCATCTCGCCCTGGGCGAAGTTGAGCAGCCCGGTGGTCCGGAAGATGAGCACCAAGGCCAGCGCCAGCGACGCGTAGATGACCCCGGCGCCGATCCCGTTCATGAACTGGGTGAGGAAGAGCGAGACGTTCACGACCGCACCCCTACATCCCCAGGTACGCCTTGCGGACGCGTTCGTCTTCGCGCAGCTCGGCGGCCGGCCCCGACGTGACGATCCGGCCGGTTTCGAGCACGTAGGCCCGCCGTGCGATCCCGAGGGCGAGCATCGCGTTCTGCTCGACGACGAGCATCGCCACCCCTAGGTCGGCGTTGAGGTCGGCCAGGGTCCGGAACAGGCCCTGGGTGATGATGGGGGCGAGTCCCATCGACGGCTCGTCGAGGAGCAGGAGTCGGGGCCGGCCCATGAGGGCCCGGGCGATGGCGAGCATCTGCTGCTCCCCGCCGCTCAAGGTGCCGGCCGGTTGGTCTCGGCGCTCCTTGAGGCGTGGGAACAGCGTGTACCACCGCTCGAGATCGGACGCCACGTCCCGGTCGCGCCGCAGGTACGCACCGACCCGCAGGTTCTCCTCCACGGTCAGCTCGGCCATCGTGCCCCGGCCTTCGGGCACGTGCCCGATCCCTCGCCGGGCCACGGCCTCGGCCCTCCGCCCGAGCAGGTCGACCCCGTCGTAGCGCACCGACCCCTGGGCGCCGATGAGCCCGGACAGGGCACGGAGCGTGGTGGTCTTCCCGGCGCCGTTGGCCCCGAGGAGGACCACGATCTCCCCGTCGTCGACCGTGAAGGTCAGTCCCTGGAGGACCCGAACCGGACCGTAGCCGCCGCGCAGGTCGCGGACCTCGAGGAGGGTCACGGTCCCGACCCCAGGTAGGCCTCGATGACCCGCGGGTCGCGGGCGACCGTCTCGGGGGTGCCCTCGGCGATCTTCGAGCCGAAATCGAGGACGACGATCTGGTCGGAGATCGCCATGACCATCGCCATGTGGTGCTCCACGAGCAGTACGGTGAGGTCGAACTCGTCGCGGATCGCCGCGATCGTCTCTGCGAGCTCGCCGACCTCGGCGTGGGTGAGCCCGGCCGCGGGCTCGTCGAGCATCAGGAGGCGGGGCCCGGCGGCCAGCGCCCGGGCGATCTCGATCCGCTTCAGCGTGCCGAACGGCAGACCTGCGGCGCGACGGTCCGCGAGGTGGTCGAGGCCGAGCCGCTCCAGGAGCTCCGCGGCCTGGGCCCGCAGTCGCCGCTCGTGGGCGGCGACCCCGAAGGCGCAGCGCGGAGCGCAGCGGTCCCGGCCCTCCCCGGCAGTGCGCCCCCGTCATCACGTTCTCGATCACGGTGAGCGTGGGGAACAGCGCGAGGTTCTGGAAGGTCCGGGCGATGCCGAGCCGGGCGATGCGGTGGGGAGGCAGCGCGAGCAGGTCGGTGCCGTCGAAACGGATCCGGCCCCGGTTGGGTTGGTACACCCGGGAGATGCAGTTGAACAGGGTCGTCTTCCCGGCACCGTTCGGTCCGATCAGCGCGCAGATCCGACCGGGTTCGACCGTGAAGGTGAGGTCGTCGAGCGCCACCACGCCGCCGAACTCGACCTGGACGTCCTCAACCGACAGCAGCGCCACGCCCCCTCCTCTCGAGGAACGTTACCGTTTGCGCCCCGTCGGGGGGCGTGACCTCAGGGGGCGGTGGGTGGGTTACGCTTCCGGTTCCGCAGCGCACCAGGGGGCACGCATGCGAGTTCTCGCCTACCTTGACGCCGGTTCGGGCAGCGTCGTCGCCTCGGCCATCGCCGCCGGCTTCGCCGGGATCGTGGTGGTGGTGAAGATGGGGTGGCGGCGTACCTTCGGGGCGTTGGCGCCGAAGCGCCGACGCGCCGCTGCCGCCGAGACCCGGCCGGAGCCGGCCCGAGACCTTGACCGAGTGACCTGAGGCGCCGGCGCCTGTGACCCGCGACGCCTCCGGGGGCGCCGAGACCTCCGGCGCAACCGACGCGGGCCCGCTCCCCGGCGGCTGTGCAGGCGCCGGGGCTCGTCCGGGGCCCGAGCCCGCCGCCCCGTGGGACCGCCGGCCGGGCTCGGCGGACCCGGCGTCGTTCCGCGACCCTGCCAACGTCGTGTTCACCGAGGGGGCGCGGGTCCTGCGGGGCCTCGACGGGCCCGCGGTCGCCGCCTGGCGGGCGGTGTCGGCCAGTGCGTTCTGGGCCGAGGCGCAACGGTCCGGGTCGGTCGTGGCGACCCGGGACCTGGGTCCGCACAACGGTTGGGCGTCGGTGCTGGAGCACGAGCGGGTCCCGTTCGTGTCGTACCCGTACGAGTGGTCGTTCACCATGCTCGCCGACGCCGCCGCGCTGCACCTCGATCTGCTCGCCGCCGCGCTGGGCGAGGGGATCACGGCCAAGGACGGCTACGCCTACAACGTCGCGTTCGTGGGATCACGGCCGGTGTTCCTCGACGTCGGCTCGTTCGAGCCGGCGACCGGCGGTCCCTGGCTCGGCTACCGGCAGTTCTGCCAGACGTTCCTCTACCCGCTCATGATCGAGGCGTACCTCGGGGTGGCGTTCCAGCCGTTTCTGCGCGGACGCCTCGAGGGGATCACCCCCAGCGAGATGCGCCGGCTCCTGCGGGGTCGGGCCCGGTGGCGGCGCGGGGTGCTGCGCCACGTGGTGCTGCACGCACTGGCCGAGCAGCGGGTCACCGGCGGGGGTGAGGCGATCCGACGCGACCTCGACCGGTCCGGGTTCGGCACCGAGCTCAGCCGGGCGTTGGTGGTGAAGCTGCGCCGACTCGTGACGCGGTTCCGTTCCCGCCGCGCCGACTCGGCGTGGGCGTCGTACCGCCGGACCTGCAGCTACGACGACGACGACCGTCGAGCCAAGGAGGCGTTCGTCGCAGAGGTGCTCGCCGAGCGGCGCCGCGCGCTGGTCTGGGACCTGGGGACGAACGACGGCGCGTACGCCCGGACGGCGGCCGCCCACGCGGAAGTGGTGCTGGCCGTCGACCAGGACGACGTCACCGTCGACGCCCTCTACCGGTCGCTGCGGACCGAGGGTCCCCCGAACGTGACCCCCCTGGTGATGGACCTCACCGACCCGTCGCCGGCGCGGGGGTGGCGGGGCCGGGAACGCGCTGCGCTGTGGGACCGGGGTCGGCCGGACCTCGTCCTGGCCCTCGCGCTCGTCCACCACCTCACGATCGCCGCCAACGTGCCGCTGCCGGAAGTGGTGGACTGGCTGGCCGGTCTCGGCGGCGAGCTCGTCGTCGAGTTCGTGGCGGCCGCAGATCCCATGGCGCAGCGGCTGCTGGCCAACAAGCGCTCCGGCCAGCACGACGACTACCGGCTCGAGCGGTTCGAGGCGCTGCTGGGCCGGGCCGGGCGGATCCGCCGCCGGGTCGATCTCCCCGGGGGGACCCGCACCCTGTACCACCTCGAGCGCGGCGCGGGTGGTGGCTGAGGCCGGCGGATCCCGGGGCACCGAGGCGTCGGGGGCACACCGAGTACGCTTCGGGCCCTGGCGGCGCGAGGTGTGGGCGCTCGTCGAGCTGTTCGCGGTGTCGGCGCTCGTGGTGGCCCAGCCGACGTTCGAGATCTTCCGCGACCACGCCGGGGTGTTCGTGCAACGGCGCGTGTCGCCCGCGGGCCTGTGGGGGTTCACCGCGCTCGTGCTGTTCGGGATCCCGCTCGGCGCGTGGGCGGTGGAGGCCGTGGTCGGGGCCGTCTGGCCCCGGGCCCGACGCCTGGTGCACGTCACCCTGCTGGCGGCCGGGGCATGGGTCTTCACCACCGCCGGGTTGCGGGGTCCCTACCCGCACGGTCACCGCCTCGTGGTGATCGGCCTCGCCGCC
>CALEDW010000157.1 GCA_937949585.1 uncultured Acidimicrobiia bacterium | reverse complement strand
AGGGTCGGACCGCTGACGCCGGCGGCCGTGCGCGACTTCGACCCCGAGGGCGACGACGGCCAGGAAGACCGCGCCAACGTCGGGGCGGTGCTCGACGGCGACCCGACCAGCTCGTGGTCCACCGCCCGCTACCTCGGGTCGCGCCGGTTCGGCAACGCGAAGCGGGGCGTGGGCCTCGTCTTCGACTTCGTCCCGCCGGCACGGGTCACGACCGTCGAGGTGGACACCGCCGAGGCCGGCTGGGCGGCCGAGGTCTACACCTCGACCGACGCGGCGCCCACCCTCGACGGCTGGGGACCGCCGGTGGCGCGGGTGACCGACGCCCCGGACCGGGCGGCGGTGCGCATCGACGACCCGGCACAGGCCCCGCACTTGCTGCTCTGGTTCACCGAGCTCCCCCCGTCGCTGCGGTTACGGGTCAGCGGGGTCCGCTTCGTTGGATCGTCGTGACCCCTCGGCCTCCGACGAGGTCCTCGCCGCAACTGCGGCCGCCGGCGACGCCGACGCCCTGGAGGCGCTGCTGATCCGGCACGCGGACAGGGTGCACCGCATCTGCCGCCGGATCGTCCCGGACCCCGGCGACGCCCTCGACGCGACGCAAGAGGCGCTGCTGCGCGTCGCGACCCGCATCGGACACTTCGACGGCCGCAGCGCCTTCACCACCTGGCTCTACCGGGTCGCCACGAACGCTGCGCTCGACGAGGCGCGTCGGCGTCGCCGGCGGCCCCGGCCGGTGCCGGACCGCGATCTCGATCGGGCCGGGCCGAACCCCGTCGACGCCCCGACCCGCATCGACGTGCAGGCCGCGCTCGCGGAGGTCCCCGAGGTCTTCCGGGTGGCGCTCGTCCTGCGCGACCTGTGCGACCTGCCCTATGAGGACATCGCGACGATCCTCGACGTGCCGATCGGGACCGTCCGCTCCCGGATCGCCCGGGGGCGGGCGCTGCTCGCCGACCGGCTCAGCCCCGGGAACCGTGCTCCGTCCGGGCAGCGTCCAACCTCGAAACGATGACCACGCCCGTCGACCCACCCCTGCCCACCGGCGGTGACGCCGACCTCGCTCTGAGCGCGGACCTCGACGGTCAACTGGACGCGCTCGCAGCCGATGAGGGCCTCGACCCCGCCGAGCTGCGGGCGCACCTGAACGGCTCGCCCGAGCTGCGCCGCCGCCGAGACGAGCTGGCGGCCGCGCGGCGCGCCGTCGCCCGTCCCGATCCCCGCGACACCCTCGACCCGATGACCCGGCGCCGCCTCGTGCACGCGGCCCTCACCCGGACCGGGGCGTCGCGTCGCCCCCGTCCGCGGGCCGTGGTCGCCGCCGCGGCAGCGCTGGTGGCGGTGATCGCGATCGGGACGGTTGCACTCATGCTCTCGGGACGCACTTCGCCCGACCGGGTCGCCGACCGGGCCGCCGACCCGGCACGGGTGGTCGCCGCTGAGGTGCCCCACCTCGGGGCGGTCGCCGACCTCGACCACTTCATCGCTGCGCTGCCTTCCGCGCGCGCCGGTGCCCGGCCGGGTGGCCCCGAGGCAGCCGCGGCCGCCGCCGCGCCCGCGCCGCCGGGTCGCTCGGCCTGCCTGCGCCCGCTGGGGGGCACACCGCTGGCCACCGGGAGCGACCCCGCCGGCACAACCCTGTACGTCGCGGCCACCGATTCCGGCCGGACCTTGATCTACGTGGTCCGACTGGCAACCTGCGAGATCATCGAGGCCCGCTCCCTCACCGGCCGTCCCGGCGGCGGCGGGCGCTAACCTCCGGCGCCGGACCCGCCTCGGGCGCGTCGGCGGCGCGTCCCAGGTGGTCCCCAGCACCGGTCCGGCACGGCCGGACCGCCGACCCGAGGAGTCCCATGGCCGAGTGGCCGACGCAGGCAGCCGACGCCATCGACCGCGTCGTCGCCTCGGTGCGTGAGAAAGCGGTGGTGCCGGCTCAACGAGCCGGGCGGTTCGTGGTGTTCGGGATCTTCATCACCTTCGTGGGCGCGACGGCGCTCCTCCTGCTCGGCATCGCCGTGTTCCGGCTGCTCGCGGCGTTGCTCCCGGTCTGGGCGGCCTGGCTCCTGCTCGGAGGCCTGCTCATCGTGGCCGGTGCCCTCTGCTGGCGGTGGCGTGCCCCCAAGGAGCTCCGCGGGTGACACCGGACCGTTCGGGGGTGCACGAGCTCGTCATCGTGGGCTCGGGTCCGGCGGGGCTCACGGCGGCGATCTACGCCGCCCGCGCCGACCTGCACCCGCTCGTGATCGAGGGCGTCGGCGCCGGCGGCCAGCTCATGCTCACCACCGACGTGGAGAACTTCCCCGGCTTCCCCGAAGGGATCCTCGGCCCCGACCTCATGGCCCGGTTCCGTGAACAGGCCGAGCGCTTCGGCGCCCGGTTCCTCACCGCCGACGCCGACGCCCTCGACCTCGGCCGGCGCCCCTTCAGCGTGCAGGCCGGGGGCGACACGCACCACGCCCGCGCCGTGATCATCGCCACCGGTGCGTCGGCCCGGCTGCTCGGCGTACCCAACGAGCAGCGGCTGATCGGGCACGGTGTGTCCACCTGCGCCACCTGCGACGGGTTCTTCTTCCGCGGCCAGCCGATCGCGGTCGTCGGCGGCGGCGACTCGGCGATCGAGGAGGCCTTGTTCCTCACGAAGTTCGCCTCCTCCGTCACCGTGATCCACCGCCGCGACGAGCTCCGGGCCTCCAAGATCATGCAGGACCGCGCCTTTGCGAATCCCAAGATCACGTTTCGCTGGAACGCCGTGGTGACCGGCATGGTCGGCGACGAGCGCCTCGAAGGCCTCATGGTGCGCGACACGGTGACCGGCGCCGAGGAACGCCTCGACGTCTCCGGGTGCTTCGTGGCGATCGGCCACGACCCCAACACCCGGCTCGTCGTCGGCCAACTCGACCTCGACGCCAACGGCTACATCCGCACCGAGCCCGGGACCACCCGAACCTCCGTCCCCGGGGTCTTCGCCGCCGGTGACGTACAGGACCACGTCTACCGACAGGCGGTCACCGCCGCCGGTTCCGGCTGCATGGCTGCCATCGACGCCGAGCGGTGGCTCGCCGCCGAGAGCTCCCGGCGGGCCGGCTGAGGCGCGGCCGTCGGCGCGACGCCCCCGACCGGACCGCTCGCCGCCCCCTTCGAGCGCCCGCGGCGCCCGGTACACTGCTAGCCGGTACGCCCCCGGCCGGCGCCGTCACCCGTGCCGGCACCCGTCGTCTGTCCCCGAAAGGACCACCGTGTCAACAGCGATCCTCAGCCTCTCGGATGCCACCCTCGACGAGTCGGTGGCCGGTTCCCCGGTCCCCGTCGTCGTCGACTTCTGGGCGGAGTGGTGCGGACCCTGCCGGATGATCGCCCCCGTCCTCGAGGAGATCGCCGCCGAGCACGCCGACCGTATCCGGGTCGCCAAGGTGAACGTCGACGAGAACCCGGCGACCGCGCAGCGCTTCGGGGTGATGAGCATCCCCACCCTCATCGTGTTCCGGGACGGCATCCCGGCCAAGCGGATCGTCGGTGCCAAGGGCAAGGCGGCGCTGCTCGAGGACCTCGAGGAGTTCCTCCGCTGAACCCGCCGGAGAACCCGCCGCTGCGGCGGGGTGCCGCCGGGGAACCGGTCCGCGACCTGCAGCAGCGCCTCGCGGCCCTCGGCCATCCATGCGGGGATGACCCGCCCGGCACCTTCGGGATCGGGACCGAAACTGCTGTCAAATCCTTCCAGCAAGTGCGGCGCCTGCGCATCGACGGCGTGTGCGGGCCCCAGACCTGGGCGGCGCTCGTCGAGAGCGGCTACCACCTCGGCGACCGGATGCTGTACCTGCGGACACCGCACCTGCGGGGCGACGACGTTGCCGAGCTGCAGACGCGCCTGAACGCCCTCGGGTTCGACGCCGGTCGAGAAGACGGCATCTTCGGTACCCAGACCGCTCGGGCCTTGACCGAGTTCCAGCGCAATGCCGGCCTCGCCGTCGACGGGATCCTCGGGCCGGCGACCCTCGCCGCACTCGACCGGGTCCGATCCCTTGCGGCCGGCTCCGTCGCGGCGGTGCGCGAACGCGACCGGCTCGCTCGCGAACCCGGACGGGTCGCAGGTCGACGCATCTACCTCGCCGCGGCTCCGGACCTGGCCGTCTTGGCCATCTCAACCCGTGCGGCGCTCACCGCACACGGGGCCCACGTCGTCGTCGACCTCGAAGGTGACCACGACGCCCGGGTGACCGAACGCGCCAATCAGTTCGATTCCCATCTCACGCTGGTCCTGCGCCCCGCGGCGAGCGCGCACGGCAACGTTCACTTCTACGAGTCGCCCCGGTACCGGTCGGAGGCCGGCGCGCAACTCGCGCTCGGCATCGTGCAGGAGCTCCGGACGCTGCTCCCGTTGGAGGCCAGCGGGCACGCGTTCCCGGTGCTGCGGGAAACCCGGATGCCCACGGTCGTCGTCGAGCTGCCGATCGCCGCTGCTCCCGCCGTCGGCCGCCTCCTGGAGCACGCTCCGCTCGTGGCCCGCGCCCTCGCCGACGGGATCCGCGCCGCCTTGGAGTCGCCGGCGGTCACAGCGCGCTGACCGCCAAGGCCTGTGGCGGATCACGAGCGCGGCGCCGGGCCCTCCACCCCGCCACCGACCGGCGGGCGCCGGTTCCCCTCGACCGCAACCCCGCGCTGGGCCCCGATCATGATCCGGTAGATCCGCTCGAGGTCTTCGAGGTCCGAGAACTCGACCACCACCCGACCCCGCTTGCCTCCCATCGACACCTTCACCCGCGTTTCGAGGTGGTCGCCGAGCAACTGCTCCAACTCGAGCAGCCCCGGCGGGCGCAGCCGTCGGTCGGTCGGGCGGCGATGAGGCTGTGATCCCGCCGTAGCGGACTCCTCGACCGCCGTGGCCTCCCGGACCGCGTCCTCGGTGGCCCGCACCGACCATCCCTCCGCCACTGCCTGCTGCGCGAGGCGTTCCTGCAAGCCGCGGTCCGGGGTGCCCAGCAACGCACGGGCGTGCCCCATGGTCAGCCCTCCGTCGCGCACCAGGCGCTGCACGGTCGCAGGGAGCTGGAGCAAGCGCAGCGTGTTGGTCACCGCCGCCCGGGAACGGCCCACCCGGGTCGCGACCTCCTCGTGTGTGAGGTTGAAGTCCTCGATCAGCTGCTGGTAGGCCGCCGCCTCCTCCAGCGGGTTCAGATCGGCGCGGTGGACGTTCTCCACCAAGGCCTGCTCGAGCGCAGCGGCGTCGTCACTTTCACGCACGAGCGCCGGGATCTGCACGAGGCCGATGCGTCGCGCCGCTCGCCACCGGCGCTCACCCGCGATGAGCTCGTAGTGATCGCCGGCCCTCCGGACCAGCACCGGCTGGAGGATCCCCACCTCCCGGATCGAGTCGGCGAGCGCACTGAGCGCCTCCTCGTCGAACGCGCGGCGCGGCTGGAACGGATTCGGCCGGATCGCTGCGACCGGGATCTCCTCGAACCCGCTCCCGGCGCCTCCGACCCCGGTTGGGATGAGCGCCTCGAGTCCTCTACCCAGCCCGCCGGGTCGCGCCACCGCTCACCTCCTTCGCAAGCTCCCGGTACGCCACCGCGCCCCGGGAGGACGCATCGAACAGGATGATGGGCTGCCCGAACGACGGCGCCTCAGAGAGCCTGACCGTTCTGGGCACCATCGTCCTGTACACGCGCTCACCGAAGTATCCCCGCACGTCGCGTACCACCGACTCCGCCAGCTTCGTCCGCGCGTCGTACATCGTCATGACCACCCCGCGGATCTCGAGCCCCGGGTTGAGGTTCCGCCGGACCAGATCGACGTTACGCACCAACTGGCTCAGGCCCTCGAGTGCGTAGTACTCACACTGGACCGGGACGAGCACGTCGTCGGCTGCGGCCAGGCCGTTCACCGTGAGCAGGCCGAGCGACGGCGGGCAGTCGATGATGATGTAGTCGTACTCATCGCGCACCGAATCCACCGCCCGTCTCAACTTCAGCTCACGGCTGAATGCCGGCACCAGCTCGATCTCGGCGCCGGCCAGATCGATCGTCGCCGGCGCCACGAACAGGTTCCGCAGCGTCGTGGGCTCGATGCAATCCTCCAG
>CALEDW010000156.1 GCA_937949585.1 uncultured Acidimicrobiia bacterium | reverse complement strand
ACGATGAGCGTCCGCTCGAACTGGCCCGTCGCGAGCGCGTTGATCCGGGCGTCGCAGCGGCCGGCGGTGCGGCGCGGTGGGTGGACGCCCGCCGGGAACCCGGGGCGCGGGCGGGCCCCGAGCCCCTCGACGAGGGGTGGGGCGGGCGAGCGGAGCGCGTCGCGGGGGCGGTCGCCGCCGGGCTGGTCGGCCTCGGCTGGTGCACCCACGCCGCCGACACCTACGGGCAGGGGATGACCGAGGGCGACACCCTCTGGTACCACGCCACCTTCGCGCTGCGCTTCGTGCAACTCGAGCGGCTGTGGGCGTTCCCCGGGATCGCCACGCCGGTGCAGGACCCGTTCCCCGCCAACGCCCAGGTGCTCCACGCGCTGGCGTTCCTCCCGTTCGGGCGCGACGTGCTGTCGCCGGTGGTGAACCTCGCGTTCGGCGGTCTGGCACTGCTGGCGGCGGTGGCCCTCGGCCGCACCCGTGGCATGGGGGCGGCCGCGGCGCTCGGCGCGGCGATGGTGATGGGCCTGCCCACCGTTGCCGGCACGCAGCCCGGACAGGCGACCAACGACGTGGTGTGCGGGGCGCTGCTGCTGGCGGCGGTGGCCGTGCTCGTGCAGCAGGACCTCGCGCCGGGCCCCGCGGCGCTGTCGGGAGCGGCGGCCGGGTTGGCGATCAGCTCGAAGCTCACCGTGGCGCTGCCGGTCGTGGTACTGGGCGCCGGGGTGGTCGTGCTGTCGGCCGCCGGGCGGCGGGTGGCGCCGGCCGTCGCGTGGCTGGCCGCGGCGTCACCGTTCCCGGCATTCTGGCTGGCCCGGAACTGGGCCCTGGCCGGCAACCCGCTGCCCTGGTACGAGCTGCGCCTCGGGCCGTGGCACCTGCGGCGCACGGTGGTGATGGAGGCCGCTGAATCGATCGCCGACTTCTTCGGCCGGTTCTCGGAGGCTCGCCCGATCTGGGCGTCGGGGCTGCACCACGCGTTCGGGCGCCTCTGGCCGCTGGTGCTGGTGCTGGTGCTCGCCGGCGCGGCCGTGGCGTTCCTGCCCGGGCGGCGGGCGGTCGAGCGGCTCGTCGGCCTCGTGGCCCTCGCCGCGGTGGCGGGCTACGTCAGGACCCCCTACACGATGATGTTCGCCGGGGGGCTGTTCCAGGACACGATCCGCTACTCGTTCGCCGTGGTGCTGCTGGGCGTCACCTTGGCCCCACTCGCCGCCGCCGCGCTCGGGGCACCGGCACGCCGTGGCTTCGTGGTCGTGGCCCTCGGGGTGGTTGCCGTCAACCTCGCCGCCCCCCGTGCGGAGCGCCTGGCGCCGTTCGTGGCGGCCGCGGTCCCGGGGGTGCTGGCGGCGGTGGCGGTGGCCGGTGCGGCCGGCGCGGTCGCGGTCGCCCTCTGGCGGCGCGGCCCGGCCGCGGTCCGGGCGGCGGTGGCGGTGGGGGCGGCGGTCGCGCTCGCCGGCGGCGGGTTCGCGCTGCAACGCTCCTACCTGCCGCAGCGCTACGTCGATGCGGGCCTGCCCCTGGACCCGGTGAACGCCTGGGCCGCGCCCCGCCGGCAGGCGCGGCTGGTGGTGCTGGGCAGCCTGCACTTCTCGCCGCTGTTGGGTGCCGCCGCCGCGAACGACGTGCGCTACCTCGCCGGACCCGCCCGCGGGCGCAACACCTGCACCGCGTGGCGGACGGCGGTGGCGGCGACCCGGCCGGGCTACCTGGTGGTGGGGGAGGGCGGGGCGTTCTTCTTCAACCCCCGCCCGTCGTGGTTCGACGACGACCCGGCGCTGCGCCGGGTGACCGGCGGCCCGGGCGGCGTGCTCTACCGGGTCACCGGACCGCTGGAGGTGCGCTGCCGTTCCACGGCTGCCATGAGGAGGTAGGCCCCGCCGGGGGAGACCGCCTCGAGGCGGCGGGCCGCCGGGAGCGAGGCCGCCGGCGACTGGTTCTCGTACACGTAGCCGTGGGCACGGACGTCCAGCACCTCCAGGCCGCTGCTGGTGACGAGGCGAACCAGCGTGCGCCGGGAGTAGTGCAGCACTCCCCGGCACACCCGGGAGCCGGCGCCGAACAGGGCCATCGGCAGGTGGTTGCGGTTCCCCTCGCAGATCGCGATCCGGCCCCGGGCCACGCGGCGCATCTCGGCGAGCGCGTCCTGCGGCCGGGTGAGGTGGTGCAGCAGGTTCCCGGCGAACACCACGTCGAAGCTGCCGTCCTCGTAGGGCAGCGCGTAGGCGTCGCCTTCGCGCAGCAGGTCGCGGCACGGGCTGCGCTCGATCATGTTCACCGACAGTTCGAGGCCCTCGACCCGCCCGGCGACCTGCGCCCACCACCAGGTGAACATGCCGTTGCCGGCCCCCACGTCGAGCACGCTGGTCGTACGGTCGATCCCGAGGCGCCCGGCCAGCCATTCCACCTTCGGGCGGGCGAACGCTTCGGCCACCGGGTGGCGGGGATCGCGGTACCGGCGGCGGGCGTCCCAGTGCCGGTGCTGGTGGGCGTTGACGAGGCGGTGCATGGCCCCTCAGGCGGGCAGGCGGCGGTACACGGCGGCCAGGACGGGCAGGCGGCGCCGGACGTAGCGGTCGGGGTCGTCCCGGTCGCCGACCAGGGCGGGCAGGGCCCGCCACGGCAGCGCAGGGTAGCGGTGGTGCTCGTGGTGGTAGAGCAGGCGGGGCGAGGTGTGCAGCACCCGGTCGAGCACCCCGCCCTCGGTGGTGCGCGCAACGGTGCTGCCTGCCATCGGACCGGTGCCGCGAACGCTGGCGTGCTGGGCGTAGGTGCGCAACCGGTTCAGCAGGGGATACAGCGTGGCCAGGGTCCCGTAGTAGAGGATCGGGACGTCGAGGCGCCCCAGGCGCCATGCCCCGACGATCCCGGCGAGGGTCGCGACGCCCATGGCGAGCACGGTGAGCGTCGTGGCGCGGCCCCGGTCGGCCGCCGCGACGGTCGGCCCGCGGGTGAGGAACCGGGCGGCCTGACGGGCGAAGGTGAGCCCGCACAGGTCGGCGGCGACGGCCCGGCGCAGCTGCCGGCGGGTGCTCACGCCGAGGAACGCGGTGTCGGGGTCCTCGGGCACGAAGAACCGCTCCGAGCGGTGGTGGGCGAAGTGCACGGCGCGGTAGGCGGCCACCGGCAACAGGAACGGCAGGCCGGCGAGCAGGGAGGTGAGCGCGTCGTTGGCCCGGCCGGGCACGAGGTTGTGGTGCGCTCCCTCGTGGATCCACTCCGACATCGCCCGCTGGTGCACGAGGCACGCCGGCAGGCTGCACACGAGGTGGACGGGCCACGGCAGGAACCGGTGCCCGGCCCAGAACCACAGGCCCAGCAGCACATGGGTGGCGAGGACGTGGGCTACGTTCGCGGCGCCGTGACGGGCCTGCAGGTGGCGGCGGCGCAGGTCGCCGATCGTGCCGCCCGGAGTGGGGGTGCTCGCCGCGGTCACGGTCCCACCCACCCCTCAGCGTTCCGGGCGGCGGGCGACGGCGGCCATGACCGCCGTGCCGCCGGCGAGCACGTCGACGAGGTTCAGGGGCAGGAGCAGGAGGAGCAGCGCCGGGTAGTACGCGGAGCGGGGCCGGCGGCTCCGGTCGATGCCGGCCCGGCGCAGCACGGTCTGCACGCTGAGCGCCCACCCGCAGGAGTTCGGCTCCCAGCGGAGGCGCTCCACCCGCAGGCCGGCCCGCTCGAGCAGGGTGCGCAGCGTGTGGCGGTCGAAGAGGTACAGGTGGCGGGGGTAGTGGAGCAGCCCCCAGCGGTTCCCGAACAGCCGGGCGTCCGGGGAGCCGACGTTGGGGGTCTCCACGTAGGCGACCCCGCCGGGGCGCAGGCGCGCCGCGAGGTGTGCCGCGGTGCCCGGCGGGTCGAGGGTGTGCTCGTTCACGTGGCCGGCCAGCACCAGGTCGAAGGTCTCGTCACCGGGGTACTCCTCGAGGGTCCCGCAGAAGACGGGCAGGCGCCGCTCCCAGGCCCGTTCGCAGGCGTCCTCGGAGATCTCCACGCCGGCCACCTCGTAGCCCTCGTCGCGCAGGCGGGCGAGCAGCGCCCCGTCGGCGCAGCCGACCTCCAGGACCCGCCCGCCGGGCGGGACGTGGCGGCGCACCAGGGCGGCGTGGCGGGCGTGGTAGCGGTCGGTGAGCCAGCGGCTGAGGCGGTCGCGGGGCCGGGCGAAGTTCTGGTACTCGGGGGGGTAGAGCGCGGCGAGCTCCTCCCGGCTCGGCAGGGGGTGGAGGAACACGATCCGGCAGGTCGGGCAGCGGCGGTAGTCGGCGTCGGCGGGCGTGAAGTACTCCAGGTCGGCGCAACCGGTGAGGTGCAGCTCGGACGGTCCGGCGCACCACGGGCAGGGCACCACGGCCGCAGCCTAGCGACGGGCCCCGGCGCCCCCGGCCGGGGCCCGGTGGTAGCATCATGGCCCGCACGCGGACGTGGCTCAGTTGGTAGAGCATCACCTTGCCAAGGTGAGGGTCGCGGGTTCGAGTCCCGTCGTCCGCTCCACCCGGAAGGGTTCGTTCAGCCCGGGGGCGTGAAGCGCAGCGGCAGGCTCGTCGGTCCCCAGATCCCCGCCGTGGGCGGCTTCCAGGTGATGGGGCCGTCGAGCTCGATGGGCCCGAGCCGGCGGGCGAGCAGCGCCAGCGCCTCGGCCAACTCGGCGCGGGCCAGGTTGGCGCCGAGGCAGAAGTGGACCCCGGCCCCGAAGGTGAGCTGTGGATTGGCCGACGGTTCCCGGGTGATGTCGAAGCGATCCGGCTCCGGCCAGATCTCCGGATCGCGGTTGGCGCCGGCGAGGCTCACCACCACCAGCGTCCCCGCCGGGAACCGGACGTCGCGGTGGTCGACGTCCTCGGCGGCCACCCGCACGGTACCGGCCACCGCGCCGAGCACCCGCATCGTCTCCTCCACCGCCCGGGGCGCGAGGTCGGGTCGCTCGCCGAGCCGCGCCCACTGGTCGGGGTGGCCGGCGAGCAGCGCCACCGAGCACGCGAGCTGGTTGCGGGTGGTGTCGGTGCCGGCCATCAGCACCGCCTCGGTCATCATGACCAGCTCGTCGGTCGAGAGCCGGTCGCCGGCCTCCTCGGCGGCGATGAGAGCGCTGAGCAGGTCGTCGCCGGGCGCCCGGCGCCGGTGGGCGATGAGCTCGAGCACGTAGGCCTCAAGCTCGGCGAACGCGGCGCGGATGACCGGAAGGTCCTCGGCGAGGTTGTTGTTGAAGACCCGGAAGATGTCGGTGGCCCACCCCGAGAACAGCTTCCAGTCCTCCTTGGGGGCGCCGAGCAGCTCGCAGATCACCGGGATCGGGTACGGCTCGCACACGTCGCCGACCAGGTCGCAGCGGCCCCGGGGCAGCACGGGTTCGAGCAGCCCGTCGAGCACGGATCGCATGAACGGCCGGAGCCGGTCGGCGGCCCGGGCGCTGAAGGCCGGGGCCACCAGCCGGCGCAGCCTGTCGTGCTCGGGCCCCTCCATGGCCAGGATCGAAGGCTGGGTGCGGCCGGTGATCTCGGCATCGGGGATCCCGGCCATCTGGGGGATGAGGTCCACCGCGGAGTGGAAGCGCCGGTCGCGCAGCACGGCCACGGCGTCCCGGTAGCGCAAGACGGTCACCCCGAACGGGTTGCGGGCCA
>CALEDW010000155.1 GCA_937949585.1 uncultured Acidimicrobiia bacterium | reverse complement strand
CCTCGGGGCAGCCGCCGGACTTCGCGTTCACCAGGCTCTCCAGCTCCACCGCCGGCCCGCACCAGGCGAGCCGCACCCGGTGGGCGAGCGCCACGAGGTCGGTGAGCTCGTCCAGGGGCACCTCGGCCACGGCCAGGGCCTCGTCGCGGCGCAGGGGCCGGCGCTCGTCGAGCAGCGCCTCGGCGGCACGGGCGAGGGCGGGCGCAGGCATCGGGCACCTCGGCACGGGTCGGCGTGGGTGGGAGCGTTGCGGGCCCGGCCCGCCGCGGCGGTGCCGGGCGGCGGGAGCCTACCCGGGGTTCGGCCGCCTGGGCGGGTCCCGTCGCCGCCGCGTCGCCCGGGCGGGTCCCGTCGCCGCCGCGCCGCCCGGGCAGGCGGAGTGTCGCGTCGTACGGGGTCGGGCGGAACCGGCCCCGGGTGTCGGAGTCCCCGCCGACGTCCACCGATCGGGGTTCGGACCCGTACGAAGGTCGTGCGAAGGTCGTGCGAAGGTCGTGCGAAAGTCGTGCGCAGGTGTCGTGCTCGCCCGGCCACCCCGGCCGGTACGGCACCACCGGGTGGTGGGCCGGGTCCACGGCGACCGCCGGGCTCCGGTCGAAGTCGCGATCGAGGGCACGGCGAGGGTGCCGGCGGCCACGGGGCGGGTGGCGTCCCCGCGTCGCCCGATGCTTTGCGCCTGCGCTCCTGCGTAGGCTCCCGGGCCGTGGTCGAGACGTACGACGCCGACGTGGTGGTGGTCGGGGCCGGGTTGGCCGGGCTCGCCTGCGCCCGGGCGCTCGCAGATGCCGGTCGTGAGGTCGTGGTGCTCGAGGCCCGTGACCGGGTGGGGGGTCGGGTCTGGAACGGCACCCTCTCCGACGGCCGAACGGTGGTCGAGCTGGGTGGGCAGTGGATCGGGCCCACCCAACGCCGGGTGAACGCGCTCGTCGCCGAGCTGGGACTGGAGACGTTTCCCACCTTCGGTGAGGGTGAGCACCTGATCGAGCTGGGCGACCGCCGGGCCCGGTACCGTGGTGCCCGGCCGCCGCTGCCCCCGTGGGTGCTGGCCGATCTCGGCCGGGCCCAGCTGCGCTTCGACCGCCTCGCCCGGCAGGTGCCCCTGGAGGCGCCGTGGGCCGCCGACCGGGCCGAGGCGTGGGACTCGGTCACCTTCGAGACCTGGATCCGCCGCAACGTGGCCACCTCGGGTGCCCGGGAGCTGATGCGCATCTACGCCGAGGCGGTGCTGGCGGTCGAGCCGCGGGACTGCTCGCTGCTCCACGCGCTCTTCTACACCGCCTCCGGCGGTGGTATCGACGCGCTCACCGCCACCCGCCGCGGCGCCCAGCAGGACCGGTTCGTCGGCGGCTCCGAGCTGCTGGCGCGTCGGCTCGCCGAGCGGCTCGGCGACCGGGTCCGCACCGGGGTCGTGGTGCGCCGCATCGGCCAGCGGGAACGGCCGGGCGGTGACGGGGAGGTGCGGGTCGAGGCGGACGGGTTCGTCGCCCGCGGCCGGGACGTCGTGGTGGCCGTTCCACCCACGCTCGCCGGCCGCCTCGAGTACGACCCGCCGCTGCCGCCCCGGCGCGACCAGCTGACGCAGCGGATCCCGGCCGGGTCGGTGATCAAGTGCCACGTCGCCTACGACGAGCCGTTCTGGCGCGACGACGGGCTCACCGGTCAGGCGGTCACGGACCGGGGGCCGGTGAAGATCACCTTCGACAACTCCCCCCCGTCGGGCCGCCCCGGGGTGCTGCTCGCCTTCCTCGAGGGCGACCACGCCCGGGAGCTCGGGGCCTGGCCGGCCCCGGACCGGCAGGCCGTCGTCGTCGAGGCGCTGGCTCGACTGTTCGGCCGGCGGGCCGCCCGGCCCGAAGAAGTGGTGGAGCTCGACTGGTCGGCGGAGCGGTTCACCCGGGGTTGCTACGGGGCGCATCTCGCACCGGGGGTCTGGACCCGCTACGGCCCGGCGCTGCGCGCCCCGGTGGGCCGGATCCACTGGGCCGGTGCCGAGACCGCGGCGGTGCACTCGGGGTACATGGACGGGGCCATCACCTCCGGGGAGCGGGCCGCGGCCGAGATCCTCGCCGCCCGGTGACGTCCCCGCTGCGTGGTGGCGCCCCGCTGCGATGGCCTAGCCTGCGGGTGGACCACCGGCTTGAACGAGCTGCTGCCGACCCAAGGGGGTGCGAGCCGTGACCGCCTACCAGCTCCTCATCAACGGCGAGTGGTGCGACGCCGCCTCGGGCGAGACCTTCGCCACCCATGCCCCCTCGACCGGGGAGAAGCTCGCCGATCTGGCCAAGGCCGGGCGCGAGGACGCGGTGCGGGCGATCGAAGCGGCCCGGCGCGCCTTCGACGACGGGCCCTGGCCCCGCATGTCCGGGGCCGAGCGGGCCGGGTACCTGCGCAAGGTCGCGGAGCTGATCCAGGGCCGGTCCCAAGCACTGGCCGAGTGGGAGGCGAAGGACTCGGGGGGCACGATCCGCAAGGCGATGTTCGCCGACGTGCCCGGCGCGGCGGCCTCGTTCTCGTTCTTCGCCGACTGTGCCGAGCGGGAGCCCGACGAGGTCGAGCACGGCGAGAGCCCGTTCCCCCCGGCCCGCAGCGTGCTCCGGCGGGAACCGTTCGGGGTCTGCACCGGGATCACCCCGTGGAACTTCCCGTTCATCATGGCGTCCTGGAAGATCGCCCCGGCGATCGCCGCGGGCAACACCGTGGTGCTCAAGCCGGCGTCGTTCACGTCGATCACCTCCCTGGAGATGGGGCGCATCTGCCTCGAGGCGGGGATCCCCGAGGGGGTGGTGAACGTGATCACCGGCCCGGGCGGCTCCGCCGGTGAGGAACTGGCCCAGCACCCCCTCGTCGACAAGGTGGCCTTCACCGGCTCCACCGAGGTCGGCCGGCGGATCATGCAGCTGGCGTCCGGCACGGTGAAGAAGGTCACCCTCGAACTCGGCGGCAAGTCCGCCAACGTGGTGCTCGACGACGCCGACCTCGACCTCGCGGCCTCCGGGGTGCTGTTCGGCACGTTCTTCCACAACGGGCAGGTCTGCGAATCGGGCACCCGGGCGCTGGTGCATGCGGCGATCTACGACGAGTTCGTCGACCTGCTCGTCGAGCGGGCCGGCAAGCTGGTGCTCGGCGACAACCTCGACATGAACACCGACCTGGGGCCGCTGGTCGCCCCGGCACAGGTCGACACCGTGGAGCGCTACGTGAAGCTCGGGCTCGACGAGGGCGCCAAGCTCCTGTGCGGCGGGCGCAAGCCCGACGACCTGCCGGCCGGCCTCGACCGCAACGCCTACTACCTCCCGACGATCTTCGAGGCCGACAACTCGATGAAGATCGCCCAGGAAGAGATCTTCGGGCCGGTGCTGTGCGTCATCAAGGTCGGCAGCGACGACGAGGCGGTGAAGGTCGCCAACGACTCGATCTACGGGCTCGGCGGCGGGGTGTGGAGCCGCGACCCGGAGCGGGCCCACCGGGTGGCCGCCGAGATGCGCACCGGGACCGTGTGGATCAACGACTACCACATGATCACGCCGCACCAGCCGTTCGGCGGCTACAAGCAGTCCGGGGTCGGGCGGGAGCTGTCGGAGATCGGGTACCACGAGTACCGCCAGGTCAAACACATCTGGCGCAACACCGCCACCGACCGCTCCGGCTACCTGCACTTCTCGGCGCTGTCGAACACCCTCTGAGGAGGCGCCGGCGGTGCGGGTCGACGGGACCGATGCCGCGGCCCGGGTGGTGGAGCGGGTGCGGGCCGAGCGGCGGGGCGCGCTGGTGTTCACGATCGGCACCGGCTGCTGCGAGTCGACCGCGCCGTTCCTCTACGAGGATTTCTGGCCCGGGCCCGACCAGGAGGTGGTGGGGGAGGTGGCCGGTGTCCCGGTGTACGCGCCCGAGTACCTGCGGCGCATGTACCCGGGCGACGACGGGGTGGTGATCGACGTCGAAGAGGGGCTGACCGCCGAGTCGATGTCGATCGAGACCGCCTACGACTGCCGGTTCGTGTTGCGCGACCGGAGCGGCGCTCCGGTCCGGGGTGACAACGCCGAGGCCTGTGCCACCACCGGGCCGCCGGCGGGTGAGGCGGTGCCCGGCGCGGTGTCGGCGCTGCGGACGCTGGGGTCGGTGGAGCTCCCCGAGCCGCTGCGGCGGGCCCGGATGCGCTGAGCGGAAGGGGCGGCGAGCCGGTCTGTACGCCGGATTCTGTCCGGGCGCCTCGCGGCGCCCTGGGCGGCCATCCATCTGGGACGGCGGTCACCCGCCGCCTCGTGCGGCCTACCCGGGGGTGTCTGCGAGCGGGCCACTCTCCCCCTGTCTGGCCTTGCTCCAGGTGGGGTTTGCCGAGCCACCCGGGTCACCCCGGGTGCTGGTGCGCTCTTACCGCACCGTTTCACCCTTGCCTGTGCGGGGCCTCGCCCCGCCATCGGCGGTCTGCTCTCTGTGGCACTGTCCTTCGGGTCGCCCCGACTGGGTGTTACCCAGCACCTCGCCCTGCGGAGTCCGGACGTTCCTCAGCCGACCGGCGCCGAGGTTGACCGACGCCGGCCGGCCGCGACCGCCCGACCGACTCGCCGCCCCTCCAGTGTGGCATGCCGGTCAACGCCGTGGGGCGGCACCGCTGTTCCCGCCGGTCGCCCGGCGCCGCGTCACCCAGACGCCGGCCGCCAGCCCGAGCGCCGCGGCCAGCAGCAGCTGGGAGAACAGCGCAGTCGGCGCCAGCGCGGCGTCCCGGCCGGTGACCAGGCCCCGGGCCTCCCCCCGGGCCCACCACAGGACCGCCCGGAGCGGCAGCCAGCCCACCAGCGCGGCCATCGCCGCCACGATCGCGTTCGACAGCGGGGCGTCGGGCGTGTCCCGGGCCGCCAGCGCCCCGGCGACCACGTAGGCGACCGCGGCCCCGAGGGCCAGCCAAGCCCCGCGGCCGCCCGCACCGGGGCCGGGTCCGGCGGTCACGAGGATGAACGTCCAGGCGCTCAGGAGCAGGGCGCCGGCCGCCGCGGCGCGCACCACCGCAGCGGTCCGCAGCACGCCCGCGCCGGCCCGGGGGAACCTGCGGGCCCGACGCCGGCCTCCCCCCCGGCCGCGACCGGGATCGTCGGTGTCGTCGGTGGTTCCCACCCCCGCAGCGTAGGGATCGGGGACGGCGATCCCGAACCGCCGGATTCGCGCTCAGGTCGGTCCGGGCAGGCGACGAAACACGTCCCGACCCGCGGGGGCGGGCCGGGGAGGGAGGACCGAGATGGCCGAAGCGGCGGAGCTCATCGGCGTGGCACACCGGCAGCCGGTGCCGGATCCGGCCACGGCGGCGCTGCTGGAGGCGCTGCGACCGCGGCGCAGACGCCGCCGCAGCCTGCCCGACATGCGCTGGATGGCCCGCGCCCGCTGCCGAGGCCTCGACCCGGCGATCTTCCATCCCGAGACCGACGAGGACGCGGCCGAGGCCAAAGAGATCTGCGGGTCGTGCCCCGTACGCGAGGCGTGCCTGGAGTTCGCGATCGGGATGCGGGAGAAGGACGGCGTCTGGGGTGGGCACACCGCCGACGAGCGGCGCCG
>CALEDW010000154.1 GCA_937949585.1 uncultured Acidimicrobiia bacterium | reverse complement strand
CCGAGCACGGCGCGTCCGTGCTGCGGATCGAGAGCCGGGCCCGGCCCGACTTCCTGCGCCTCTACGCCCTCGGGCCCGACACCCCGCACGGCCTCGAGGGCTCGGCGATGTTCGACGGGCTGAACGCCGGGAAGCGCTCCGTGGCGATCAACCTCAAGCGCCCCGAAGGCCGCGAGCTCGCCCGGCGCCTCGCGCTGGAGTGGGCCGACGCGGTGGTGGAGAACTTCGCGCCCCGGGCCCTCGCCGGGCTCGGCCTCGACCACGCCTCGCTCGCCGCCGAACGGCCCGACCTCGTGATGGCGTCCTCCTCGCTGTGCGGCCACAGCGGTCCGCTGCGCGACTACCCCGGCTTCGGGGGGCAGGGCGCGGCGCTGGCCGGGTACAACCTCCTCACCGGCTGGCCCGACCGGGCCCCCGTGGGACCGCACGGCACGATCACCGACTCGCTCGCCCCCCGGTTCCTGGCCGCCGCGCTGGCGGCGGCGCTCCGCTGGCGGCACCGCACCGGGCGGGGCTGCTACGTGGACCTCAGCCAGGTGGAGGCCGCGGTCTACACCCTCACCCCCTGGCTGCTGGCCTTCCAGGGCGACGGGGTGGTGCGCGAACGTCGCGGCAACGAGGACCCCACCGCCGCCCTCCACGGGCTGTTCGCCTGTCGGCCCGAGCCCGGGCCGGACGGCACCCCCATCGACGACCGTTGGGTGGCGATCGCGGCGTGGGACGACGACGAGCTCGCCCGGCTCCGGGCCGTCACCGGCGGCGACGTCGCCGGCTGGTGCGCGACCCGCACCCGCACGGAGGTGGCGGAGACGCTGCAGGCCGCGGGACTGGAAGCGGTGCCGGTCGCCGACTTCGGGGACCTCCACGACGACCCGCAGCTCAGCCATCGGGGCCACTTCGAGCCGCTCGACCACCCCGTGCTGGGACCGGGCCTGTACGAGCGGGGCGGGTTCCGCCTCTCCGACGCCCCGAGCGGCTACGACCGGCCCGGCCCCACCCTCGGCCAGGACACCGAGCGGGTGTGCGAGGACCTCCTCGGGCTCGGGCCGTCCGAACTAGCCGAGCTCCGCGATACGCTCCGCTAGGTGCACCGACGCCACCGGTCGGGTCGGCCGGTCGTGCTCGGGCTGCTCGCCACGGCGGCGCCGGCCGGCGGGTGCGTTCCCTGGACGGTCCGGGCGGTGCCGGTGCGTCCCGACCCGGACCCCGGTGCGGTCACCCTCGACTGCGGGCACGCCGACGACCCCGGATCGAGATCACCGTCGACACCGCGCTCGACCCCTCGTGCACCTGGGCGGGCCGGATCGAGATCACCGCGTCCGGGGTCGGCCTCGACTGCCGGGGCGCGCACGTCGTGGAGCCTCCCGACGCCCCGCGGCCCGTCGGCATCGCCGTGCGCAGCCCCGCGACCCGGGCCCTGGAAGACGTGACGATCCGCGGCTGCGTCACCGTCGGGTTCCTCAACGGCATCCGGGTGACCCGCGACGGGTTCCGGGACCTCGCCCCCGGCACCGAGTTCGACACCCCGCTGCGCCGGGTGAGGATCGAGGACACCCACGTCTACCGCTCCCGAGGCTCGGGGATCTTCCTCGACGCCTACACCGCCGAGGTCACCGTCCGCCGCGTCGAGGTGGCCGGCGCCGGCGGCGTCGGGATCTACCTGGAGGCCGGGTCGCGGGACCACGTCGTGGAGGACTCCTGGGTCCACCACAACGGGTACGGCGACGTCCGACCCGAGGGGATCCCCTTCACCGTCGACGGCGTCGAGTTCCGGTACCTGTCCACGGGCCGGGAGGGCATCGCCGTGGACGGCTCGAGCGGCACCGTGATCCGCGACAACCTGGTCGAGGAGCACAGCGCCGGGGGGATCTTCCTGTACAAGAACTGCGGGGAGTACGTCACGAGCCGTCCCGCCACCCACTGGGTGCGCCGCACCGGCGCCACCGGCAACCGCATCGAGGCCAACGTGATCCGCAGCGGGCGCACGGGGGTGTGGATCGCGTCCCGCCAGGGCGAGAACCAGGTGTTCATGGACTGCTCGGACCCCACCTACGAGTCGGGGCCGCTGCTGGCCGTTCACCTCGACCCCGCCACCGGCAACGAGGTGGTCGCCGACACCGTCACCGGCGCCACCTACGGCATCCGGGTGGAGGACGACCGGACCACGGTGCGCGCCACCACCGTGATCACCGGCGACCCCGACGGCGCAGCGGTGCTCGTCGGCACCGGGCCGCGCACCCGGGTGCTCGGCCGTCCGGTCACCGCCACGGTGCTGGAGGCCAACCGGGCGTGGGTCGCCGGGCGGCCCGACGCCTACCGGTGGTTCGCCGGCCACCTCGACACCACCGAGTCGGGCAACCTCGTCTGGACGGACCCCTTCGGTGACCCGTCGGTGGCGACGCTGGTGGCGGGGCCCGAACCCCCGCGGGACCCCGTCCTGTTCGTCCGGTCGTTCCGGCCTGCGCCGTAGGGCATGATGGGGACCGTGCGGCGGCGGCGAGGTGCACCGCAGACCGGCGCCACGACCGGCCCGGCACTGAGCGTCCGGGTGCCGGCCCGCCCCGTCGAGTGGGTCGACCTGGGCTGCGGGCTCGGCCCCGTGCCCCGCCGCACCGAGCCGCGCCGATCCGCCTGGTCGGATCCCGACCGGCTGCTCGCCGCCGCGGCCGTGTCGGCGGTGCTGGCGGCGATCCTCACCCGCTGAGACCCCGCCCGGTCGCACCGCGCTCGACGGGCGGCCCGACCGGCGACTCAGGCCGGCATGCAGGTACCGCCGTCGACGCAGAGCACCTGGCCGGTGACCAGGCGGGCGTCGTCGGACGCGAAGAACACCGCCGCGCCGGTGAGGTCCTCCGGCTCCAAGGGCTGCTTCATCGCGCTCATCATGGGGATCATCCCGATGAACTGCTCGGGGACGATCTTGCGGGTCGCCTCGGTCATCGTCACGCCGGGGGCGATGCAGTTCACCGTGACGTTGTACTGGCCGAGCTGGGAGGCGAGGAACTTCGTGAGGCCGATCACCCCCCACTTCGTCTGCGAGTAGGAGAACGCCCCGACCTCCCGGAACTCCGGCTCGGTCGGGGCCAGGTTGTAGAGGTAGGCGGCATCGGACGACTGGTTGATGATCCGCCCGTAGCGGTTCCCCACCATCGTGGGCGCCACCGCCCGGGTCATGAGCCAGGCGCCGTGCAGGTTCACGTCGAAGACCCGGCGCAGGTAGGCGAAGCTGTTGTCGGCGTTGTCGATGTCGTAGTAGAGCGCGGCGTTGTTCACGAGGATGTCGATGGTGCCGAAGGCCTCGACGGTCGCCGCCGCGCAGGCCCGGGCAGAGTCCTCGTCGGAGATGTCGGTGCGCACGAACCGGGCTCGATCCCCGGCCTCGAGGGCCGCCATGGCCCGCGCCGCGCGCTCCTCGTCGATCTCGGCCACCACCACCCGGGCGCCCTCGTCGAGGAACCGCCGGGCGTAGGCGAGGCCGATGCCCTGCCCGGCCCCGGTGACGATCGCGACCTTGCCCTCCAGGCGCCCCATGCTCAGTCCCCCGCGGGTGCCGGGGCGTCCGTGCGCAGCCGGGCGATGAGGTTGAACCGCTCGGTGACCACCGGCTCGCCGCCGGCGGCGTCCCGCCAGGTGGTCTCGACCACCACGAAGGTCATGTGGGCGGTGCCGGACTCCTTCTCGTACACGTCGACGATGCGGCCCTCACCGGTGAGCGTGTCGCCCACGACCACCGGGCGGTGGTAGGTGAACTCCTGCTCGCCGTGCAGGACGAGCGCGCCCTTGCCGAACAGCTCGCCCATGATGGCGTGCATCGGGTTCTGCCCACCGGAGGGGTCGGGCGGCTGCTCCTCGGCGAACGCACCCCAGAACGACATCGCGAACGTGAACGTCGGCGGCGCGGGGATGTGAGCGAAGCCGGCCTCCCGGGCCACCCGCACGTCGCGGTAGATCGGGTTGTCGTCGCAGACCGCCTCGGCGAAGCGCATCACCGGGCCGCGCTCCACCGTCACCTTCCAGGCCCCGGTGGGCTTGCCGATCACGCTTCGGTCCACGCCCATGTGCACCCCTCCGGTCGCGCGCTAGGTTGACGCCGACGTCAGTTTTCTGGGCGGAAGGAGCAACGCGCAAATGGGCATGCTGGACGGGAAGGTCGCGATCGTCACCGGGGCCGGCAACGGCGTGGGACGCGGCGAGGCGGTCCTGCTGGCCGCGCACGGCGCCAAGGTGGTGGTGAACGACCTGGGCGGCTCGGTGGCCGGGGAGGGCGGCGGCGACACACGGGTGGCCGAGGAGGTCGTCGAGGTGATCCGGTCCCGGGGCGGGGAGGCGGTGGCGAACTTCGACGACGTCTCCGACTTCGCCGGCGCCGCCAACATCATCCGAACCGCGCTCGACACCTACGGCCGCCTCGACGTGCTGGTGAACAACGCCGGCATCCTGCGCGACCGGATGATGTTCTCCATGACCCCCGAGGACTTCGACGCGGTGGTCAAGGTGCACCTCTACGGCACCTGGAACACCATGCACCACGCCTCGGTGTACTGGCGCAACGAGTCGAAGGCCGGGCGCCGGCCCTCGGCTTCGGTCGTCAACACCGTCTCCTCGGCAGGCCTGCAGGGCCAGGCCAGCCAGATCAACTACGGCGCGGCCAAGGCGGGGATCGCGGCGATGACGATCATCGCCAGCCTGGAACTGGCCCGCTACGGCGTCCGGGTCAACGCGATCGGCCCCGGCGGCTTCACCCGGATGGTGGCCCAGGCGATGCGCGACATCGAGGTCCGCAACCCCGAGGACTACGAGACCTTCAACCCCATGAACCCGATGAACTCGGCACCGGCGGTGGTGTGGCTCGCCTCCGACGAGTCGAAGCCGGTCACCGGGCAGGTGCTGCGCATGGTCGGCAACTCGCTGTGCGTCTACCAGCCGTGGCAGATGGGCGAGGAGTTCTTCGCCACCGACCGGGAGGGCAACCCCACCCAGTGGGACCCGGCCGACGTGGGCCGGATCCTCGGCCGCTACCACTTCCGTACGATGAACCCGGGCATCGACGCCCAGCGCCGGGCCTGAGTCGCCGTGGCCGTCCCCGCCGAGCTCGAGACCCTGCACTACACCGAGGGCGACGACGGCGTCGCCGTGGTCACCCTGAACCGGCCCGAGCGCCTCAACGCGTTCAACGCCGCGATGCAGCGGGAGCTGGCCGCGGTGTGGCGGGCGCTGCGTCGCCACGACCCGGTGCGGGCCGTGATCCTCACCGGCGCCGGCGACCGGGCGTTCTGCTCGGGCATCGACCGGTTCGAGCAGATGGGCGACCGGCCGGACGAGCAGCCCGACCCCGACCTCGTCGGTTCGGGCAGCACCCCGTTCATGTTCAACGACCCGGGCGCCCAGATCGGACCGAAGGCGTGCGACCTGTGGAAGCCGGTCATCGCCGCGGTGAACGGCATCGCCTGCGGCGGGGCGTTCTACATGCTCGGCGAGGTGGAGTTCATCATCGCCGCCGAGCACGCCACCTTCTTCGACCCCCACGTCACCTACGGCATGACCGCGGCGTTCGAGCCGATGCACCTGGCCGGGCTCATGCCGTTCGCCGAGATCATGCGGCTCAGCCTGCTCGGCAACCATGAGCGGCTCTCGGCCCGTCGGGCACACGAGATCGGCCTCGTGTCGGAGGTGGTCCCGGCCGCCGAGCTCATGGATCGGGCCCGCTGGGCCGCTGGGGTGATCGCCGCCCAACCGCCGCTGGCGGTGCAAGGAACCCTGCGGGCGCTGTGGACGGCCCGGGAGCTGGGAGCCCGGCGGGCCCTGTCGCTCGCATACGCCTTCGTGGGCCTGGGGACCTCACCCGACTCGATCGCCGAGGGCCAGGCCGCGTTCGAGTCGGGGCGCCGACCCGAGTGGAGGCTCCGGTGAACCGGGCGGTGGCGATCGTCGGCGCCGCCCTGTCCGACTGCGGCCGCGTCGACGACACAACGCCCTTCGAGCTGCACCAGCAGGGTGTCGCCCGGGCGTTGGCCGACGCCGGGCTGACCAAGGACGACGTCGACGGGTTCGGCTCCACGGGCTGCGGGCTGCTGGCCCCCGTGGAGGTGGCCGAGTACCTGGGGCTGCGGCCCACCTGGGTCGACGGCACCGGCGTGGGAGGCAGCACCTGGCTGGTGATGGCCGAGCACGCCGTGGCGGCCATCGCGGCCGGACACGCCGAGGTGGTGGTGCTCGCCTACGGCTCCACCGCCCGGGCCGACCTGAAGGCCCGCCGCCGCTCGGCCAACCTGTCGTTCGGGACCCGGGGCCCGGTGCAGTTCGAGGTGCCGCACGGGCACACCCTCATCTCGAAGTACGCCATGGTGGCCCGCCGGCACATGCACACCTACGGCACCACGATCGAGCAGCTGGCCGAGATCGCGGTGGCGGCCCGGGCCAACGCGTCGCGCAACCCGGACGCCTACTACCGCGACCCGATCACGATCGACGACGTGGCGGCGTCGCCCATGATCGCCGACCCGCTCACGAAGTTGCACTGCTGCATCCGCTCCGACGGCGGCGGGGCGGTGGTGCTCACCGGCGCCGACCGGGCCCGCGATCTGTCCAAGCCCCCGGTGTGGGTGCTGGGCACCGGGTCGGCCTCGAGCCACACCACGATGAGCGAGTGGCCGGACTTCACCGACTCGCCGGCCCGCCGGTCCGGAGCGCTGGCGTTCGCCCGGGCCGGGCTACGCCCCGAGGACGTGGACGTCTGCGAGATCTACGACGCGTTCACCCCGATGGTGCTGCTCAGCCTCGAGGCGCTCGGGTTCTGCGGACCGGGTGAGGGCGGCCCGTTCGTGGAGGGCGGCACGCTGCGCCTCGACGGGCGCCTGCCCACCAACACCGACGGCGGCGGCCTGTCGGCCTGCCACCCGGGAATGCGGGGCATGTTCCTCATGGTGGAGGCGGTGCGCCAGCTGCGGGGGGAGGCTACCGGGCGCCAGGTCCCCGGCGCCCGGATCGCCTGCTGCAACGGGACCGGGGGGTGGTTCTCCTCCGCGGCGACGCTGCTGCTCGGCGTCGACTGAATCGGGTGGTGGGCCCCGGGCACGCCGGGGCACCGCCGCCGGCGGGGGAGGCCGACCCGACGGCTCAGGCGGCGAAGAACCCGCGGTGCACGAGCCGCCCGAGGGTGGTCGCCGCGACCCGGTCGCCGTCGCCGCCGGGCACCAGGTCACGCGAGGTGAGGGCGTAGGCGCTGCGCTCCAGCATCGCCATGAGCGCCGCCACCCGGGCCCGCCGCGCCGCCGGCGACCGGCGGCCCGGGAGCCGTCGCTCGAGTTCGGTGGCGATGTGGGTGAAGGTACGGACCCCGAGCCGGTTCGTGTCCCGGTCGGTGACCCCTCCCTCCATCCAGGCCCGGATCACCCCCGCGTGGGCCCGGTAGGTGGCGAGGAACGCCGCCACGAACGCCACCGTCGCCGCCTCTCCGTCGGGGGTGTCGAGGCGCGCCGGCAGCCCGGCGGCCACCGCGCGCAGCTCGGCCGCGCACTCGGAGGCGAGCGCAGCGAGCAGGTCCTCCTTGTTGCCGAAGTAGAGGTAGAAGGTCCCGTGGGAGGTACGGGCCTCCCGCACGATGTCCTCCACCCGGCTGCGGTGGTAGCCGCGTCGGTTGAACACCGCCAGCCCGGCACGGCACAACCGCAGCCGGGTGCGCTGCCCCTGGGCCCGCAGCGCCCGCGACCGCCCGGCGGTCGGGGCCTGCGCCCGGCTGGTGGAGGTGTGCGATCCTGAGGCCATGATCCCGACCACGACGCGGCAGGCCGCCCGCCGGTTCGGCGATGCTACCGCCTACGTCGACGACGGCGGGGAGCCGCTCGGCTACGCCGAGCTCGACCGGCGCAGCGACCACCTCGCCGCCGGGCTGCTCGCCGCGGGGGTGCGGCCGGGGGACGTGGTGGCCGTCGTCGCCCCGCCGGGCCTCGCCTACGTGTGCACCTACGTGGCGGCGGCCAAGGTGGGGGCGATCACCGCGGGCGTCAACGTCCGGCTCACGCTCCCCGAACGGGCGGCCCTGCTGGAGCGGGCCGGGCCCCGCCTCGTCGTCGCCGCCGACGCAGAGGTCCCCGACGGCTGGGCGGCGGTGGGCGCCGACGAACTCATCCGCCGAGGCCGGCGCACGGGGGCCGCGGTTCCGGACCTGCCCGACGACCCCGACCGGCCGGTGGCGATCGTGTTCACCTCGGGCACGACCGGCCTGCCGAAGGGCGCGGTGTACACGAATCGCCAGCTGGCGGCGATCACCGCCGTCGACGTCGGCGAACGCTGGGGTGACGGGGGTCGCAGCCTGGCCGCCACCTCGTTCGCGCACCTGGGGTTCATGACCAAGATCTGCGCGAGCCTGCGTCGCGGCGGCACCACGTGGATCCACCGGCGCTTCGACGCCGGCCGGGCCCTGGCCACCACCGCGGAGCACCGGATGACCACGGTGGCCGGGGTCCCGGCCCAGTTGGCGCTCATGCTCGCCCATCCCGACTTCGACCGCACCGACCTGCGCAGCGTGCGGTTCGTGGTCACCGGTGGCGGCCCACTCACCCCCGAGCTGGCACACCGGATCCGCGACCGCTTCGACGCCGCGCTGGCCACCCGCTACTCGTGTACCGAGGCCGGGATCGGGTTGGGCACCGGCTTCGACGACCCGGAGGAGGACGCGGTGGTCTCGGTGGGCCGCCCCCATCCGGGCGTGGAGCTGGCGCTGCGCGACCCGGACGGACGCGACGTGCCGGCCGGGGAGGTCGGGGAGGTGTGCCTGCGCTCGCCGGCCGTGATGTCCGGCTACTGGCGCGACCCCGAGGCGACCGCGGCGGCGTTCACCTCCGACGGGTTCGTGCGCACCGGCGACCTGGGATGGCTCGACGACCGCGGTCGGTTGCACCTGGTGGGACGCACCTCGGAGCGCTACGTGCGCGGCGGTGAGAACGTGCACCCCGTCGAGGTGGAGGCGGTGCTCGCCGACCACCCCGCGGTGGAGGCGGTGGCGGTGGTGG
Source organism: uncultured Acidimicrobiia bacterium (assembly GCA_937949585.1). Classification (GTDB taxonomy): domain Bacteria; phylum Actinomycetota; class Acidimicrobiia; order IMCC26256; family CALEDW01; genus CALEDW01. Next base: position 200 of record CALEDW010000154.1, on the reverse strand, counting down.
CCCGCCCCGACCCGGTGATGGGCGAGGTCGGGGTGGCCTGCATCGTGCCGGCCGCCGGTGCCCGGCCGCCGACGCTCGCCGAGCTGCGCGCCTACGGCGCTGACCGTCTCGCCCGCCACAAGCTGCCCGACGACCTGGTGGTGCTGGAGGCCTTGCCGCTCACCGCCATGGACAAGGTCGACCGGCGGACGCTGGCTGAG
>CALEDW010000153.1 GCA_937949585.1 uncultured Acidimicrobiia bacterium | reverse complement strand
CCGGCGCTCAGCCCCCGATGCGCCGGTTGTACTCGGCGATGACCTTGTCGGCCTCACGCGCCGCGTCGGTGAGGGCGGCTTGCGGGGACTTGCCCTGGGTGAGCATGGCCTGGATGGCGTTGCGCACCACGTTGCGCACGCCGAGGTAGTCGCCGAGCAGCGGGCCGGCCGTCGCGTCGTTCTCCACCCCCTGGACGAGCTGCTCGTAGGCGACCCGGAACCCGGGGTACTTCTCCCAACGTTCGACGAGCACCGGCTCGGTGAGGGCCGCCTTGCGGATCGGCAGGTACCCGGTGCCCGCCGAGAAGAACGCGACGTTGCGCGGCTCGAGCAGGAACTTCGCGAACTTCCACGCCGCGGCGATCTCGGCCGGGGAGGACTTGTTCGACAGGTACCAGGCGCCGCCGCCGACGAGTACCCCGCCCTTGCCGACCGGCCCGGGCATGGGACCGACGCCGAGGCGGACGCTGCCGCCCTGGCCGGTCTCGATCACCTCGGTGACCCGGCCCAGGGCGGCGGAGGTGTCGACGGTCATCGCCGCCTCGCCGTTGCGGACGGCGAGGAAGTTGTTGATGGCGTTCTGACCCTGGTCGGGGTTGGTGACGGCCAGCCCTCGGTCGACCATCTCCTTCATCCAGGTGAAGATGCCCTTGGCCACCTCGTTGTCCCAGGTCACGGCCGTGGCCCGCGCCCGCCGGCCGTTCCCGTTGTTCACGTAGGTGACCCCGCCTTTGGCCGACCACTGCTCGAGGATCCACGGATCGGTCTTCAGCGCGTAGCCGTGCGGGTACCCGGCGGCCACCAGCTTCTCGGAGTACTCCTTCACGTCCGCCAGGGTGGCCGGCGGCCGTTCGGGGTCGAGGCCGGCCTTCTCGTAGGCGGCCTTGTCGTAGTACAGGATCGGGTTCGAGACGTTGAAGTACGCGGGCAGCAGGACGCCGTCCACCGAGTAGTAGGAGACGATCCGGTCCAGCAGGTCGGAGCGCTTGAAGCGGTCGGCCTCCATGCACGCCTGGGCGGGGAATATCGCCTGGGTGTCGGCGGCGAGCTGGGTGGCGGTGTCCTCGAGCTGCATGAGGTCGGGCAGGTCGCCGGAGGCGAGGCCGGCCTTGAACTTCTCGAGCACGTCGTCGTAGCCGCCCTGGGCGACGAGGGTGACCTTCACCTCGGACTGCGACCGGTTGAACTCGTCGACCAGCGGTGTGAACGCCGGCAGCAGCGCCTCGTTCAGGCCGTGCCAGACCACCACCTCCACCGGCTTCTTGGCCTCCTCCAGGGCGTCGAGGGGGCAGCGGGGCAGCTTTCCGGACGCCCCGCCCCCGCCGCCTCCGCCGCCCCCGCCGCCCCCGCCGCAGGCGACGGCGACGAGCGCGAGCGTGACGGCGACGGCCACGACGGGCACGGACGTCGAGCGGCTCGGACGGCTCGGACGGGGGAAACGCATCGTGGACCTCCGGGGGATCGCCGGGCTCAGCCCTTCACGGCGCCCGCGGTGAGCCCGCGGACGAGTTGCTTCTGGAACAACAGCAGGAGCAGGAACAGCGGCGCGGCGGCGATGATCACACCGGCGAAGGTGACGTTGAACTGGTCGATCGACACCGCCCGCAGCTGCTTCAGGCCGATCTGCACGGTGCGCAGCCGGTCGTCCTTGGTGACGATGAGCGGCCACAGGTACTGGTTCCAGGCGCCGAGGAACCCGAACACGGCCAGGGCGGCGACCGCAGGACGGGCGAGGGGCACCGCGACCCGGGTCATGAACCGCCAGTGGCCGAAGCCGTCGAGGGCGGCGGCGTCCTGCAGGTCCCGGGGCACCTGCAGGAACGTCTGGCGCATGAGGAACGCCCCGAACCCGGTGGCCAGGAACGGGATCACCAGACCCTGGTAGGTGTCGTACCAGCCGAGGTCGACGATGGTGGTGAGGTTCACGATGATCGTCACCTCGAAGGGCACCATGAGCGTGGCCAGGAACACCACGAACAGCGTCCGCTTGAACGGGAACGACAGGAAGGCGAAGGCGTACCCGGCGAGGATGGCGGTGACCACCTGGCCGACGGTGATCGCGGCGGTGACGATCGCCGAGTTGACCAGGTAGCGGGACATGTTCCCCTGGCTCCAGGCCTTCGAGTAGCTGCTCCACTGCGGGTCGGTGGGGAAGAACTTCGGGGGCCGGGCCGCGATCTGGTCGGGAACGAGCAGCGAGTTCACGATCGTGATGTAGATCGGGAAGATCACGACGAAGGCCAGGACGGTGAGCACCAGGTAGCGCAGCGCCAGCTTCGCCAGGTGCGGGGCCCGGGAGCGCCGGGGTACCACCACCGGCCGGGCCGGGGCAGCCGCCTCGGGCCGTACCCCCGCGTCGATGGCGACGGTGCCGTCAGCGGGCATAGTGCACCCTCCGCTCCAGGTAGCGCTGCTGGACGAGCGTGAGCACCAGCGTGATGAAGAAGAGCGCGATGGCCAGCACTGCGGCCTTCCCGTCGTTGTTCTGCTTCCGCAGCGTCGTGTAGATGAAGTAGGTGAGCACGTTGGTGCGCTTGAGCGGCCCGCCCTGGGTGAGCAGGTCGATCTGGCCGAAGGTCTGGAAGGCGAAGATCGTGCCGATCACCACGGCGAAGAAGATCGTCGGGGACAGCAGCGGCACGGTGATGCGGAAGAACCGGGTGAGCGGGCGGGCCCCGTCCACCGAGGCCGCCTCCAGGATCTCGTCGGGCACGTTCTGCAGACCCGAGGACATGAGGATGAACGACAGGCCGAGGTTCTGCCAGATGGTCGTGATCGCCACCGCCGGCAGCGCGAGGTTCGGGTTGTCGAGGATCGCCGGCTGCGGGTTGATGCCCAGCCAGGGCAGCAGCCCGACCTGAGGGTTGAACAGGGTGCCGAAGATCACCGAGGCCACCGCCACCGAGGTCGCCACGGTGGAGGAGAAGATCGTGCGGTAGATGCCGATGCCCCGCAGGCGCTGGTGGGCGAGCACGGCCAGGCCGAGGCCGAGGGCGATCCCGGCCGGGACGGTCATCACCGCGAACACCACCGTGGTCCAGAGGCTGTCGCGGAACTCCGCGGAGGTGAGCACCTCCCGGTACTGGTCGAGGCCCACCCAGGTCTTGGGCAGCCCGGGGAACGGCGGGGTGCGGTAGAAGCCGAGCTGGAAGTTCTTGAAGAACGGGTAGAAGACGAACACCGCGAACACCAGCAGCGACGGGACCACCAGCAGGTAGGCGAGGGCGGCCTCCCGGAAACCCTTGGTGGAGAACCGGGTGGTCCCCCCGGCGGTGGTCGGCCCGGTGGTGACGCCCCCCGGCAGCGGCGCGGCGGTCACCGGGTGACCCCTCCGGACAGCGGCACGGCGGTCACCGGCGCGCCTCGACCACCTCGCCGGCCACCGCGGCGATCCGTTCGGTGCTCTCCCCGTCGAACAGGTGCAGCTGCGCCGCGTCGGCGCTCAGCCGCACCATCGAGCCCTCGCCGGGGGGCGGCACGTCGGCGGGGATCCGCAGGATCACCAGCTGGCCGTCCTCGAGCCGGCAGAGCACGTGACGCTCGTGCCCGAGCGACTCGACCACCGCCACCGTCGCCGCCACCGGGCCCTCGGGGTCGATCCGCAGGTGTTCGGGGCGTACCCCCAGCACCACCGAGCGCACGTCGCGGGCCCGCAGCGCCGGCCAGAGCGACTCGGGCAGGGGCTGCTCCCCGCCCGGGATCGCCAGGTGCAACCGCCCGTCGCGCTCGGTGACCACACCCACGACGGTGTTCATCGGTGGGTTCCCGATGAAGCGGGCCACGAAGAGGTTGGCGGGGCGCTCGTAGACGGCCTGGGGTGGACCGACCTGCTGGAGCACCCCCTCGTTCATGATCGCGATGCGGTGCCCCATCGTCATCGCCTCCACCTGGTCGTGGGTCACGTAGATCACCGTGACCCCCAGGCGGCGTTGCAGCTCGATGAGCTCGGCCCGGGTCTGGACCCGCAGCTTGGCGTCGAGGTTGGACAGCGGCTCGTCCATGAGGAACACCGACGGGCGGCGCACGATCGCCCGGGCCAGCGCCACCCGCTGGCGCTGCCCGCCGGAGAGCTGGCCGGGCTTGCGGTCGAGCAGCGACTTCAGGCCCAGCACCCCCGCCGCGTCCTGCACCGCTCGCTCCCGCTCTTCGGGGGGGACCTTCCGGGTGCGCAGGGGGAACTCGATGTTGCGCCGCACCGTCATGTGGGGGTAGAGGGCGTAGGACTGGAAGACCATCGCCACGTCGCGGTTGCGGGGCTCCAGGTCGTTCACCACCCGGTCGCCGATGCGGATGATCCCGGCGGTCGGATCTTCCAGGCCGGCCACCATCCGCAGCGCGGTCGACTTGCCGCAGCCGGAGGGACCGAGCAACACGAGGAACTCGTGGTCGAGCACCTCCAGGGTCAGGTCGTCGACGGCGACCACGTCGCCGAATCGCTTCGTCACCCCCTCGAAGCTGACCCCGCTCACCGCCCGAACACTAGACCGCCGCCGCCGGGGCCGACCGAACGGCAGGTGACCGGCGGGTGTCGCGGCGCTGAAGATGCTCGGCGGGTCGGAGCGGCCCGACGGCGGGTCGAGCGCGCCGGCGGCGGGTCGAGCGCGCCGGCGGCCGAGCCCGCTGCGACCTCCGGTCACCGCGGGCCGCCATGACACAGCGCGTCGACCGGAGCTCGAGC
>CALEDW010000152.1 GCA_937949585.1 uncultured Acidimicrobiia bacterium | reverse complement strand
GGCGCATCGTGCCGCTGCCGGTCGACTACCGGGGTTGCGAGATCGGCGACGTGTTCGTCGTGGGGTACGGCCTCCACGTCGCCGATCTGTACCGGAACCTGCCGGGGATCCACGTGGTCCCGGCCGAAGTGGTGGCGGCCGACGCCGCGGCCTGCGTCGCCGACCTGTACCCGGCGCTCGCCGCGGAACCCGGCGGTGTAGGGTCGCGCGGGAGCACAGGGAGGGGCACCGAGTGATCCGAGTGCAGCTCGTCGGGGTCCGGGTGGAGGTCCCGTCGAACCAGCCGATCATGCTCCTGCGGGAGGACGAGGGCGACGGCCGCCGGTACCTACCGATCTTCATCGGCTCGCCGGAGGCCACCGCGATCTTCTACGCCCTGCAGGGCATGGAGACCCCCCGGCCGATGACCCACGACCTGTTCACGACCGTGCTCGCCGAGCTGGGCGCCAGGATCACCCAGGTGGCCATCACCGATCTGTCCGACGGGACCTACTTCGCGGAGATCGAGATCGAGGCCGGGGGCGAGACCCACCGGATCTCGGCCCGCCCGTCCGACGCCGTCGCCCTGGCCGTGCGGGCCCCCGAACCGGTGCCGCTCTACGCCGCCGAGGAGGTGCTCGAGGAGGCGGGGGTGATCTTCGAGTCCGAGGAGGAAGAGGCCGAGATCCAGCAGTTCCGGGAGTTCCTCGAGCAGGTGACGCCCGAGGACTTCGCCTGAGCCACCCTCCGTTGACCTCCTCCCACCACCTGCGGTAGTTTCCAGCACTGTAACTACGACAGTGTCGCGCAGGGCTCGGGGTCGCCCTGCGGTGGGGTGGTCACCGCGGGAAGGCCGGCGCGAAGAGCCGGGACGCGACGAGGCCGGCGGGAGGCCAGATGGTGCGAACGGCAGCGGACCGGCGGGACGGGCGACGCCCCGCCGACGGTCCGGTCGGGGAGCGGGTGGAGCAGGGCCGCCTCGCCGGTCCCGACGGGCACGAATCCTGGGAGGAGGTCGGCTACCGGGGCCCGCAGGTCTGCAAGATCGTGGGGATCACCTACCGCCAACTCGACTACTGGGCGCGCACCGACCTGCTCCGCCCGTCACTGGCCGACGCCCGCGGCTCGGGCACCCAGCGCCGCTACTCCTACCGCGACCTCGTGGCGCTGAAGGTCATCAAGGGCCTGCTCGACGCCGGCGTGAGCCTCCGGCGGGCCCGCCAGGCGATCGCCTACCTGCGCGAGCACCTCGGGGAGGACCTGGCCACCGCCAGCCTGGTGGTCGACGAGAACCGCTCGGTCCTGGTGCGCAGCGGCGAGGAGATCCTCGACCTCGTCCGCCAAGGCCAGACGGTGCTGAACGTGGTGCCGTTGGCCGGACTCGTCGAGCAGCTCGAGGCATCGATCTCCGAGTTGGCGCCCCCACCGGCGCCCGGGCGCACCCGGGTGGCGGAGCAGCCGGTCGGGGCGGCCGGGGACGGGTGAACGGAGGCCGGGTGCCCGATCCGCTGCCGCACGAGCAGGTGCGCTTCGCTCACAACTCGGAGCGGCAGTTCGCCAAGCTGCTCGACTTCTACGGCATCGCCTGGGAGTACGAGCCGAGGACCTTCCTGCTCGACACCGACGCCGAGGGCAACCCCGCGCAGGCGTTCACCCCCGACTTCTACCTCCCCGCCCACGACCTGTACATCGAGATCACCACCCTCAACCAGAAGCTGGTCACCAAGAAGAACCGCAAGGCCCGCCGCCTCCGGGAGCAGTACCCCGAGGTCCGGATCAAGGTGCTGTACCAGCGGGACTACCTGCACCTCCTCGTGAAGTACGGCTTGGAGCCGCCCTCGCAGATGGAGGGCCGCCTCGCCCCGGTGACCCCGTCGGGTCTGCTCGACCTCGTGGCGCCCTCGGGGGGCGACGCCGGCTCCGGTGAGGAGCTGCCCCCCGCGCCCGCGGCGAGCGCGTGAGCCCGCCGCCCCCGGCGGACGCCCCGGGCGCCCTGCTGCGCAGCCCGCTCGACGACCTGCACCGGGCGGCCGGGGCGCGGATGGCCGCCTTCGGCGGCTGGGAGATGCCGCTCTGGTTCACCGGAGCGGTGGAGGAGCACCGGGCGTGCCGGACCCACGCCGCGCTCTTCGACGTGTCGCACCTCGGGGCGGTCCGGATCACCGGCGCGCCGGCGGTGCCGCTGGTGCAGTGGGCGCTCACCAACGACCTGGGCCGCATCGCGCCCGGCCGGGCCCAGTACTCGCACCTGCTCGATCCTCGCGATGCGAGCGTCGTCGACGACGTGATCGTGTGGTGGATCGAACCGGAAGAGCTGCTCGTCCTGCCCAACGCTGCGAACACCGCCCGCCTGCGCGAGGCGTTCCTCTCCGACGAAGCGCTCGCGGCGGCGGGCGGCCCCTTCACCGTCACCGACGTGACCCGCCGCCGGGCGCTGATCGCCGTGCAGGGCCCGGCGGCCCGGCACGTGCTCGCCGCCGTGTTCCCGGATGCCGCCGAGGTGCGGCGCTTCCACGTGGCCCGGCTCTCCTGGCGGGGCCGGCCGTGCCTCGCCGCCGGCACCGGCTACACCGGCGAGGACGGCGTCGAACTCCACGTGCCCGCCGGGGGATCCGATTCCGGTCCGGCCGAGCTGTGGGAGGCCCTGCGTGGCGCCGGGGCGGTACCCGCCGGGCTCGCCGCCCGTGACACGCTGCGCCTCGAGGCGGGTCTGCCCCTGCACGGCCACGAGCTCGGTCCCGGCATCACCTCGCTGGAGGCCGGGGCGGGCCGGGTGGTCGCCTGGGGCAAGGGCGACTTCCGCGGCCGGGCCGCGCTCGAGGCCCGCCGCCGCCCCCGGCGCCGGCTGCGGGGTCTGCTCGGCGCCACCCGCCGTCCCCTGCGTGACGGCGCCCCGGTGCTCCACGCCGGCGCGGAGATCGGCCGGGTGACCAGC
>CALEDW010000151.1 GCA_937949585.1 uncultured Acidimicrobiia bacterium | reverse complement strand
GATGTCGGCGCAGCACGTGGACACACCCGACCAGGTGGTGAGCCCGGGCGAGGAGCTGTGGGTCAAGATCATCGAGATCGACGAGGACCGGCGGCGGATCTCGCTCTCGATCAAGAAGGCCTCCGAGGGGGGCCGGGTCTCAGCGGAGTACCGGGAGCACTTCGGGGAGGACGCCTTCGACGAGCACGGCCACTACATCGGTCCGAGTCCCGACGACGTCCCTGCGTCCGAGGCGGCGATCGAGGACGCCGGGGATCCTGCGGCCGACACGGCCCCCGGGCTCGACCCCACCGCCGATCGCTGACCGACCGGGGTCCGCCGGTCAGCCGGTCAGCCGAGGTGGATGATCCCGCGCCGCACGCCGGTCAGCACCGCCTGCGTGCGATCCCGGGCCTCCAACTTCGCGTAGATCGACGCGAGGTGGTTCTTCACCGTCTTGGCGCTGATGAACAAGTGCCGGGCGATCTCGGTGGTCGAGCGGCCGTCGGCCACGAGTTGGAGGATCTCCCGCTCCCGGCCCGACAGCGGGTCGGGGCCGTCGGCTCCTGCGGGTTCGCCGAGGGGGGACGCGACCTCCGCCAGCATGCGGCCGGCGATCTCGGCGCTCAGCACCACCTCACCGGCTGCCACCAGCCGGACCGTCTCGATCACCTCCTGCATCGTGCAGTCCTTGGTGAGGAAGGCCGCCGCCCCGGCGGCGAGGGCCCGGGCACGCCGCGCCTCGTCGTCGTGCATCGTGAGCACCACGACCCGCGCCTCCGGACAGGCGCGGCGGATCCGGCGGGTGGCCTCGACGCCGTCGAGGGTGGGCAAGGTCAGGTCCATGAGGACGACGTCGGGCCGGCAGGTGCGGGCGACGCGGACGGCCTCGTCGCCGTCGGTCGCCTCGCTCACCACCACCAGGCCGGCTTCCTCCGCGGCCCGACGGAGGGCCTGCCGGATCAGCTGGTGGTCGTCGGCGATGAGGAGGCGGATCACCGGGCCACCTCGATCTCGACCCGGAGGCGGGTGCCCGCACCGGGGCTCGTGTCGACGCACAAGGTGCCGCCGATGGCCTCCGCCCGTTCCCGCATCCCCCGCAGCCCGAAGCGGTCCGCGGTGAGGCGCGCCGGATCGAAGCCGACGCCGTCGTCGGCGACCTCCAGCACCCCCCGCCGGTCGTCGAGGTGCCAGACGACGCGCGTCGAGGCGGCCTCGGCGTGCCGCTCGACGTTGGCGAGGGCTTCCTGCAGGATCCGGCACAGTTCCTGCTCCACCGGGGCGGGGAGGCGGAGCCCATCGGTGTCGGTGGAGATGGTTGCGGTGATGCCGCTCCGCTGGGACCAGCGGCGCACGTACCGCTCGGCCACACGGCTGAACGGCTCCTCCCCGACCTCGACGCGCAGCTCGTAGAGGGTGTCGCGCAGCTCACCCACGACGGACCGGATCGTGTCGTGCAGGGCCTTGAGGTCTTCGGGACCGCAGCCACCCCGGCCGGACAGCCGTTCCAGCTCGAAACCCACCGAGGCCAAGGACTGCGCGATCCGGTCGTGGAGGTCTCGGGCGATGCGGGCCCGTTCCCCCTCGGCCCCGAGCAGGTAGAGCTTCCCGAACCAGGCCGCGTTGTCGACGGCCAGGGCCAAGGTGGAAGCGAGGCTGTCGAGCAGCTCGCCGTCCGCGGTGCCGAAGTGGGCGGGCTCGGGGTGTTCGAGCACCAGGATCCCGACCACCCGCCGCTGGGCCCGGAGCGCGACCGCGGCCAGGGAACGGCTCTCGGGGTGGAACCGGGTCGAGGCGGCGGCGACGTCGTCTTCGCGGACGGTGACGCCATCAAGGAGCGCCGCTCTCACCGGAGCCGGGAGTGCGGTGTCGCCGAGACGGCTGGGGAGGGCCACGCCGTCGGCGAGCTCGACCCGCCAGCCGCCCAGGAGGTCGTCCGGGACGAGGACGACGATCACCGTGGGCGTCAGCAGGTCGCGCAGGCGGCGCCGGGCCGAGTCGAGCACCTCGGAGAGGTCCAGGGACGCCGGCAACGTCTGCACGACGTCGTGGAGGGTGTGCAGGAGATCGTTGGCGACGCGGAGCCGGGTGGCGGCGTCGAGCGTCGCTTGGTGGCTGCGTTCGGCCGCGGTCCACAACTGCTGGGTGTACCCACCGAGCCCTGCGGCGGCGAGGACCACCACGGCGACCAGCGCGCCGACCCGCAGCGTGTCCCCTTCGGTCCCCACCACGGCCGTCGCCAGGCCGATCGTGCCCACGGCGAGCGCGGCGGCGGCGATGCCCTCGCGGTACCCCCAGGCGTAGGCCGCCGCCAGAACCGCCGGCAGGGGCGTGAGCAGGAACGGGCTGGCGAACCCACCGGTACCGACGATCGCGGCCACGGCGAGGCCGAGGTCGACGAGCAGCGCCGCTTCACAGCGCCACGTCGGGGCCAGGCGCAGCGGCCGGATGGTGCGGACCGCCGTGTTGGCCGCGGTCAGGGCGGTGGCCAGGGTGAGTGACCGCGTGCCGGCGTCGGCGGTGGGCAGCAGGGCCACGGCCACGCTGAGGCCGGCCCACCGGAGGAAGGTCACGAACCGCCCGAGCCGGGCCAGGGTGATCGAGCTGCGGGGGTCGAGGCGGGGCCCCACGAGGCGCGGAGCGCCCGGCCAGCGCCGTTGGGGCCGGGGACGCACGGGGGCGTCGTCCCACGAGGCCGGCCGCGCCGTGCGGTCCTGCAGGAAGCTGCGACGCTCGTTCACCATCGTCTCACGCTGCGTGACGCAGTGCCCCACACGGCGGTGGGAGCCGTCGCCGTAGCATCTCGACCGTGCTGCTCGTCGCCTTGACCGGCGGGATCGGGGCCGGAAAATCGACGGTGGCCGAGCTCCTCGAGCGCCGGGGCGCGATCGTCATCGACGCCGACCGGATCGCCCGGGAGATCACCGAGCCGGGCACCGAGGCCTTCGAGCGGATCGTGGAACGGTTCGGGCCGGGGGTGGTGGCGCCCGACGGCCGTCTCGACCGGGCCGCCCTGGCCGCCCGGGCGTTCGCGACGCCCGAGTCCCGGCGGGCGTTGGAGGAGATCACCCATCCGGCCATCGGGGCGGAGGTGCTGCGCCGGACGGCCGGGGCGCCCCCCGACGCGGTGGTGGTCCACGACATCCCGCTGCTGGCGGAGAGCGGCCGGGCGGAAGAGCGCGGGTATGCCGCCGTCGTCGTGGTGGAGGCGCCGGTCGAGCTGCGCCTGGACCGGCTCGCCGCCCGGGGGGTGTCGCGGGCCGACGCCGAGGCACGGATGGCCCACCAGACCGACGACGAGACCCGCCGCCGGATCGCCACGCACGTCATCACCAACGACGGTGACCTCCGGCACCTCGAGGCGCAGGTCGAGGCGCTCTGGGCGGAGCTGCTCGAGCGCCGGGGCGCAACGCCCGACCCGGACGGCGCGCCGCCGGGAGGTCAGGACGACGGTCGGTAGGCTCGCGGGGTGCCGGAGTTCGAACTGGTCTCGGAGTTCGAGCCCGCCGGCGACCAGCCCCGGGCCATCGCCGAGCTGGCCGACGGGGTGGAGCGAGGCGAGCGCTTCCAGACCTTGCTGGGGATCACGGGTTCGGGCAAGTCGTTCACCATCGCCGGGCTCATCGCCCGCGTCGGGCGCCCGACGCTCATCCTGGCCCCCAACAAAAGCCTCGCCGCGCAGCTCGCCGCCGAGTTCCGGGAGTTCTTCCCCCGCAACCGCGTCGAGTACTTCGTGTCGTACTACGACTACTACCAGCCCGAGGCCTACATCCCGTCGAGCGACACCTACATCGAGAAGGACTCGTCCATCAACGACGAGATCGACCGCCTCCGGCACTCGGCCACCGCAGCACTGCTGTCCCGGCGGGACGTGATCATCGTCGCCAGCGTCTCGGCCATCTACGGCCTGGGCTCCCCGGAGCACTACAGCCACAACCTGCTCCGGGTCCGGGTCGGCGAGGAGCACGACCTGCGCGGCCTGCTGCGGCGCCTGGTCGACCTGCAGTACGAGCGCAACGACACCGCCTTGGCGCGCAACCGGTTCCGGGTGCGGGGCGACACCGTGGAGGTGTTCCCGGCCTACGAGGAGCAGGCCGTGCGCATCGAGCTGTTCGGTGACGAGGTGGAGCGCATCGCCTGGGTGGACCCGCTCACCGGTGAACTGACCGCCACCTCCGAGGCCTTGGCTTTGTTCCCCGCCTCGCACTACGTGACGCCGGCCGAGCAGCTGGCCCGCGCCGCAGAGGGGATCGAGGCCGAGCTCGCAGAGCGACTCGCCGACCTCGAGCGCCGGGGCAAGCTCCTGGAGGCACAGCGGCTGCGGATGCGCACCTCCTACGACCTCGAGATGCTGCGGGAGATCGGGCACTGCTCGGGGATCGAGAACTACTCGCGCCACCTCGACGGCCGCACGGCGGGCCAGCCGCCGTACACGCTCCTCGACTACTTCCCGCGCGACTTCCTCTGCGTCATCGACGAGAGCCACGTGACCGTGCCGCAGCTGCACGGACAGTTCGAGGGCGACCGGTCCCGGAAGGAGACGCTCGTCGAGCACGGGTTCCGGCTCCCCAGCGCCCTCGACAACCGGCCGTTGCGGTTCGAGGAGTTCATGGACCGGGTGCACCAGGTGGTGTTCATGAGCGCCACCCCGGGGCCCTATGAGCTCGGGGTGTCGTCCCGGGTCGTGGAGCAGATCGTTCGGCCGACGGGCCTGGTCGACCCCGAGGTGGTGGTGCGCCCGACCCGGGGGCAGATCGACGACCTCGTGGCCGAGATCCGGGCCCGGGCCGAGGCCGACCAGCGGGTGCTGGTCACCACGCTCACGAAGAAGATGGCGGAGGACCTCACCGACTACCTGCTGGAGCTGGGGATCCGGGTCCGGTACCTGCACTCGGAGGTCGACACCATCGAACGGGTCGAGATCCTGCGGGCGCTCCGGCTGGGTGAGTTCGACGTGCTCGTCGGGATCAACCTCCTCCGGGAGGGTCTCGACCTCCCGGAGGTGTCGCTGGTCGCGATCCTCGACGCCGACAAGGAAGGCTTCCTGCGGTCCGAGACGAGCCTCATCCAGATGATCGGCCGCGCCGCCCGGAACGTGGAGGGGGCCGTGATCATGTATGCCGACCAGGTCACCGACTCGATGCGCCGGGCCATCACGGAGACCAGCCGCCGGCGCCGGCGGCAGCTCGCGTACAACGCCGAGCACGGCATCGACCCCCAGAGCGTGCGCAAGCGGGTCACCGACATCCTCGAGATGGTGCGCCGGCGCGAGGCGGACGAGGT
>CALEDW010000150.1 GCA_937949585.1 uncultured Acidimicrobiia bacterium | reverse complement strand
GTGTCGGTGGAACGGGGGGTGGACCCCGCCGGACTGGCGCTGGTCGCCTTCGGCGGTGCCGGCCCGCTGCACGCCTGCGAACTCGCCGAGGCGCTCGGCATCCCGGCGGTCGTGGTTCCGGCCGCGGCGGGCGTGCTCTCGGCGGTCGGGCTGCTCACCTCCCCCCGCCGCCGGGAACTGGTGCGCAGCCGGGTCGATCCCGCTGACCACGCCGGGCTCGACGGCGAGGTGGCGGACCTGGCGGCACGGGCCCGGCAGGTGCTGGAGGCGGCCGGTGTCGGCCCGGTCCGGGTCGCCACGACCCTCGACTGCCGCTACCACGGCCAGAGCCACGAACTCACCGTGGGCTCACTGGCCGAGTTCCCGGCCGAGCACCGCCGCCGCAACGGCTACGTGCGGCCCTCGGACCGGATCGAGGTGGTGGCGGTTCGTGCGGTGGCCACCGCAGCGGCCTCGGCCACCGTGGAGCAGGTCCTCGCCGGGTGGGAGGGTCGCTGGCGTGGCATCGTCACCGGCCCCGAGGTGGTGGTGCGCGAGGACTGCACGATCTGGGTGCCGCCCGGGTGGCGGGGGACCCCGGGTCCGCTCGGGTCGTTGGTGCTGCGTCGGGAGCCGGGCTGAGATGGCGCTCGATCCGGCGGCGCTGCAGGTCCTGATCGCCCGGCTCACCGGGGTGGCCGACGAGATGGGCGCCGTGTTGCGACGCGCCGCGTTCAGCCCGAACATCAAGGAACGGGCGGACTGCTCCGCGGCGGTGTTCGACCCGGCCGGACGGCTGCTCGCCCAGGCCGAGCACATCCCGGTCCACCTCGGTTCCATGCCCGCGTCGCTGGAGGCGGTGATCGACCGGTTCGGGGACACGCTCGGACCCGGGGAGCAGGCGGTGGTGAACGACCCGTTCGAGGGTGGAACCCACCTCAACGACCTGACCGTGGTGGCGCCGTGCTGGGACGGGGGCCGGCTGGTGGGGTGGGTGGCCAACCGGGCCCACCACGCCGACGTGGGCGGTGCGGCGCCCGGGTCGTTGCCGGCCGAGGCGACCGAGATCCACCAGGAGGGCCTGCGACTGCCGCCGGTGCGGCTGGACGCGTCGGTCCGTGCCGTGGTGCTGGCCAACTCCCGCACCCCGTGGGAACGGGCGGGCGATCTCGACGCCCAGGTCGGTGCCAACGTGGTGGGCGTCGCCCGCCTGGCCCGCCTGGCCGGTGCTCCCTTCGACGAGGTCCTCGCCCACGGGGAACGCCGGTGTCGGGCCGCGCTCGCCGCTCTGCCCGACGGCGAGTGGGTGGCCACCGACGTGCTCGACTCGACCGGCCCGGATCCCGACCAGCGGCGCCCGGTGACGGTCCGGTGCGCGGTGCGGATCGAGGGCGCGGGGATCTCGTTCGATTTCACCGGCAGCGACCCGCAGCGGCCGGGGAACGTGAACGCGGTCGAGGCGGTCACGGTCTCGGCGGTGGCGTTCGCCCTGCGGGCCGCGGTGGACCCCGGCCTTCCGGCCAACGCCGGGGTGATGCGGCCCGTGCGGGTGGTGGCACCGGCGGGGACGGTGGTCGCCGCCACGTTCCCGGTGGCGGTCGGTGCCGGCAACGTGGAGGTCAGCCAGCGGATCGCGGACGTGTGCCTGCGGGCGCTGGCGGGGGCGGCGCCGGAGCGGGTCCCGGCCGCGTCGCAGGGGACCATGAACAACGTGCTCATCGGCGGCGCCGGTGAGGGGCCGGACCAACGGCAGTGGGTCTACTACGAGACGGTCGCCGGCGGGCAGGGTGGCCGACCCCCCCGACCGGGGCGCCCCGGCGAGATCGGGAGGCCGGGGATGAGCGGCATTCACACCGGCATGACCAACACCCGCAACACCCCCGTCGAGGCACTCGAACGGTCCTACCCGCTGCGGGTGTTGCGCTACCGACTGCGCCGGGGCAGCGGCGGTGCAGGGGCGGCGCCCGGCGGCGAGGGGATCGAGCGGGACCTCGAGGTGCTCGAGGACGCGGCCGTGTCGCTGATCACCGAGCGGCGGGTGTCGCAGCCGTGGGGCCTGGCCGGCGGCGAACCGGGGGCGGTGGGGGAGAACTGGCTCCTGCCCGGGGGCGACGAGGCCCGGGCCGAGCGGCTGCCCGACAAGTGCACGATCGGCCTGAAGGCCGGCGATGTGCTCCGAGTGCTGACGCCCGGCGGTGGCGGGTGGGGAGACCCGGCGTGGTCCGTCTCGGGAACGAGCTCCGGTTCAGATCGGTAATCTGCCATCGCCAAAGAGGTGTGAACGTACTATCATACGGTGATGTCGAAGGAGAAGGTCACCCTGACGCTCGACACCGAGCAGCTGGAGGAACTCCGCTCGCTGGTCGATGCACGGAGTCTGTCGGCGGCTGTCGACCAAGCGGTCGGTGCCTATCTGACCCGACTGCGGCACCTTCGCTCGGTCGATGAGTGGCTGGCCGAACTCGAAGCCGAGCACGGACCGGTCGACCCGGAGACTCTGGAGTGGGCGGCCCGGATCGTGGATGATTGGGCGGCGAGCGCTGATCGTCGAGCGATGGCGGGCTGAGTGCTGCTGCTCGACAGCGAAGCAATCTCGGCGGTCGCCCACGGTCCCGATCATCGACGTGATCGTGTCCGGGCGTTAGTCACCGAGATGCGATCTCGGGAGCTGCCGATCGCAACGGTTGCTGCGGTGCTGGCCGAGGTCGTCCGTGGTCGACAGGCCGACGCTGGTGTGTTCGCCGGCCTGCGACGGCACCGGGTGGAGGTCCACGCGGTCGACACGCGTGTGGGAGTACGCGCTGGTCAGCTGCTCGGAACGATCGGTGCCGGATCGGAGATGGCCGTTGATGCATTCCTCGTCGCGGATGCGGACATCCGAGGGGGAGCGATCGTTGCCACGTGCGACCCCGACGACCTGGGTCGTCTTGCATCGGTCGCCGCGCACGTGAAGGTGGCCGATCTCGACTCGTGATCGGTGTGCAGAGTGTTCGGTGGCGTCACCAATACCCGCAACACCCCCGTCGAGGCGCTGGAGCGGTCCTACCCGCTGAGGGTGCTGCGGTACCGGCTCCGTTCCGGGAGCGGTGGCGCCGGGGCGGCGCCCGGCGGTGAGGGGATCGAGCGGGACCTCGAGGTGCTCGAGGACGCGGCCGTGTCGCTGATCACCGAGCGGCGGGTGTCGCAGCCGTGGGGCCTGGCCGGGGGCGAACCGGGGGCGGTGGGGGAGAACTGGCTCCTGCCCGGGGGCGACGAGGCCAGAGCCGAGCGCCTCCCCGACAAGTGCACGATCGGGTTGAAGGCCGGCGATGTACTACGGATGCTCACCCCCGGGGGCGGTGGTTGGGGTCCGCCGCCCGCGGAGTGACCGGCCGATCGGATGCGTCAGCGACGAGATTTGTTTGCTAACTTGCGCCCGTTAAGGAGGGGGTCACAGATGGGCGTGAACGGCGGCGATGAGCCGCATCTGGCTCCGACGGACGGGGAGGGCAGTCCCGCCGTCGAACCACGGGCGACGAAGTCACTCGTCGTGACCGTCGGAGGATCGCCGGATCCGATCGTGACGGCGATCGAAACGCTGCGGCCCGACCACTGCGTGTTCGTCTGCACCGAACAGAGCCGGCAGCACGTGGACGGGATCGTCACGAAGGTGTCCCAAAAGCTGACCGGGCTGACTCATGAGTCGGTGGTCCTCGACGATCCGGATGATCCCGATGCTGTGCTGCGCCGGTGCAGCCAGGAGATTGAACGGCTCGCCCCGAGTGGGCAGGTCCTCGTCGACTACACGGGTGGGACCAAGAGCATGTCCGCGGGTCTCCTGCTCGCAGCAGTCCTGGACGACGCAGACATCTACGTCACCAGTGCCCCCCGACGCAACGACACCGCGGTCGACCACGGTCAGGCGACCAGCCCGGTGGCGGCC
>CALEDW010000149.1 GCA_937949585.1 uncultured Acidimicrobiia bacterium | reverse complement strand
CGCCGGTGTCGCAGAGCCACCCGCCACGGTGTCGCTCCGGCGTCGCGTGCTGGCCGCCTCGGCGTTGGTGTTGGTCCCCACCGGGGTGGTCCTGATCGCGTTCGGGTTCGTCCGGGGGATGCCGGAACTCCTGCTGGCCGCAGTGGTCGCGGCCGCGGCGGCCTGGTCGCTCTGGTGGGCGCTGGGCCATCGGCGTGTCATGCGCTGGGTGATGCTGGCGGTGGCCGTCGTGCTGGGTCTGGCCAGCGTGGTGGCGATCCTGGCCTCCCGCCGTGAGGTGCTGTGGATCGGCCTCGGTTCGGGCGCGCTGGCGGCTGGCAGTTCGAGCGCCGGGGCGGCCCTGGTGCATGCGCCCCGGCGGGACGGCCGTGAGCGGACCCGGTCACGGCACCGTCCCCGGCGGGCGGTGCTGTTCGTGAACCCCCGCTCCGGTGGGGGGACCGCCGAGCGGGTGGGTCTGGCCGCCACCGCCCGGAACCGGGGGATCGAGGTGGTGGAGCTGGGCCCCGGCGACGATCTGCGGGCCCTGGCCCGCCACGCAATCGAGCGGGGCGCGGACTGCCTGGGTGCGGCAGGGGGCGACGGGACACTCGCGCCGGTCGCCGAGGCGGCGATCGAGGCCGACGTCCCGTTCGTGTGCGTCCCGGCCGGCACCCGCAACCACTTCGCCCTGGACTTGGGCCTGGACCGCAACGACCCACTGGGGGCGCTGGACGCGTTCACCGACGCGTACACGCGCCGCATCGACGTGGCCGAGGTGAACGGGCGGCTGTTCCTCAACAACGTCTCGATCGGCGCGTACGGCGAGATCGTGGCCGACGAGCAGTACCGCGAGAGGAAGGTGGGCACGGCGTTGGCCAAGCTGCCGGAGCTCATCGGCCCGGAGGCCGAGCCCCTGGACCTGCGCTTCACCGATGGCGAGGGGAACCGCCACGAGTCCGCGGTCGTGGTGCTGGTTTCCAACAACGCCTATGAGCTGGGGCCCCGGCGGGGCTTCGGGACCCGCCCGAGCCTGAGCGACGGCGAGTTGGGGATCGTCGCGGTCGTGCGGGCTGCCGCCATCCCCGGGGGGATGCGGGTGCTGCGCTGGTCGTCACCGTCATTCCAGCTGGACTCGTCGGCCCCGGTGCCCGCCGGGCTCGACGGAGAGTCCGTCGAGCTGGACCCCCCGGTGAGGTTCGGCATCCGCCCCCGGGCGCTGCGGGTGCGTATGCCGGTGCACGCCGTCGGCCTGTCGCCCGCCGCCGCCCGGCCCCGCTGGTCCGCCAGGACGGTCTCGCGTCTGGTGCTCCTGGCTGGCGGGAGACCGCTGCCCTGAACGGAGCCCGGCGCGCGGGTGAACATCCCATGAACGTTGCTCAACGGACGCCCGGTAGGGTGGGGCGACGCGTGGTCGACGAGAGGGCGAGCGTGAGCCACACCGACGAGATCCCGGTCGAGAAGCTGTCGATCGCCGACATGGAGGATCTGCCGCCACACCCGCACCGGCTCAAGAACGCCGAGTACCTCGAGGAGCTCCGTCTACTGCAGATCGAGCTGCTCAAGCTCCAGCGGTGGGTGAAGGAGCACGGGCACAAGGTGGTGATCCTCTTCGAGGGGAGGGATGCGGCCGGCAAGGGCGGCGCCATCCGGCGCTTCACCGAGAACCTCAACCCCCGCGGCGCCAGGGTGGTGGCGCTGACCAAGCCGAACGACACCGAGCGGGGCCAGTGGTACTTCCAGCGCTACGTCCTGCACCTGCCGACCGCCGGTGAGATCGTCTTCTTCGATCGGTCCTGGTACAACCGGGCCGGGGTCGAGATCGTGATGGGGTTCTGCACCCCGCACGAGTACGGGGAGTTCTTCCGGCAGGCCCCCGGCTTCGAGCGCAGCCTGGTCGAGTCGGGGATCCACCTGTTCAAGCTCTGGTTCACCGTGTCACGGGAGAACCAGCGCAAGCGCTTCGAGACCCGCAAGACCGACCCGCTGAGGCAGTGGAAGTTCTCACCGATCGACCAGGCCTCGCTCGAGAAGTGGGACGACTACACCCGGGCCCGGGACGCCATGCTGATCCACACCGACTCGCCGACCGCGCCGTGGATCGTGGTCAACTCCAACGAGAAGAAGCGGGCCCGACTCGAGTCGATCCGCCACGTGGTGCACTCCCTCGACTACGAGCACAAGGACCCAGAGGTGGCGAGGGCCCCCGATCCCCACGTCGTGCGACCGGCCATCGAGGTGATGCAGGGGCTGTCGGCACCGAGGGCCCCGCTCGCGCCGTAGCGGCGATCTGCCGGCCCGCGGTTCGGGGGCGGGAGGGCGGTTTGCTAGAGTCCACCGTCGCCCCGCCGTCCGGTGGGGTCCACGTCGGAGTGGCGGAATTGGCAGACGCGCTAGCTTGAGGGGCTAGTGCCCGCAAGGGCGTGGGGGTTCAAGTCCCCCCTCCGACACGCACTGTCCTACACGGGCAGAGACCAGAGCCCGGCCCTCGTTGGGCTGGTAGGTCACTTCGAGTCCGAGTTCGGCGTACACCTGCGCCTTCAGCTTGGGATCGGCCGTCGAGAGCATGGAC
>CALEDW010000148.1 GCA_937949585.1 uncultured Acidimicrobiia bacterium | reverse complement strand
CGCCCACGACCACGAGCCTTCCCCCGACCACGGCACCGCCACCCGTGCCACCTCCGACATCCCCGGTGGACGTCGGACCGCCCCCGGCCACCATGATCGCCGACGTCCCGGCGCGCCCGGCACCTGCGCCCCGTTCCGCCGCCCGCCGTGCCCTGCCGGCCGCCCGCCCGTCCCGACCGGCGACGCTCCCGAACACCGGCACCGGCCTGCGCCTCTCCCTCGCCGGCCTCGGGGCGCTGACCCTCGGCGCCGTTGCGATCGCGGCCGGCTCCGTGCCCGCCCGGCGGCCCGGCCCCGCCTCCCGCGACCGACTCAGGGGATGACGAGCATCCCCAACTCGGCCTCGAGCTGCTGTCGGGGTTTGGCGCCCAGCGAGGCGCGCTCGAGGCGGCCGTTTCGGAACATGGCGATCATGGGGATGCTCTGCACCCCGTAGGTCTGGGCGAGCTGGGGCTCCTCGTCGATGTTGACCTTCACCACCTTGTAGGAGCCTTGGCGCATCAGCGCGATCTGCTCCACCACCGGGGCGACCTGGCGGCACGGGGCGCACCACGGCGCCCAGAAGTCCACGATGACCGGCACCTCGGAGGCCAGGACCTCCTCGGGGAAGGTTGCGGTGGTCACCGCCTTGACCGGGCCCTCCGGCGGCGGTTCGGGCAGCGGCTCCTGCGGCGCCTCCCCGGCCAGCACCCGTTCCAGCCACGCCCGGGCGTCGCGCACGCTCTCCAGGGCCACCTGGTGCTCCATCGGGTACTCCCGGTAGGTCAGCGGGCTGCCCCGCTCGGCGAGCGCCTCGGCGAGCCGGCGGGCGCGCTCGACCGGGATGAGCGGATCGTCGGTGCCGTGCTGCAGGAGCACCGGCACCGCCCGCAGCGCGTCGGGATCGAGCCCGTCGAGGGCAACGGCCGGCGCGAACGGGCTCATCGCCAGCACACCGGCCGGCCGGTCCGCCTCCCCCGCCCGGCGCCCCAGTGCCAGCAGCAGCGCCAGCCCCGCGCCCTGGGAGAACCCGCCGACCACCGCCTCGGCCCGGGCGAACCCGAGCTCGGCGCACTGCGTGTCGAGCAGTTCGTCGAGCGCGTCGACCGCCCGGTGGATCCCTTCGGGGTCCGCGCCCTCGGGGGTGAGGTCGAACCACGAGAACCCGGGGGTACCCGGCGCCGGCAGCGGGGCGCGGGGCAGCACCGTGACGAACCGGCCGTCGGGGTCGAGGTACGGCAGCAGCCCGCCGAGGTCGCGCTCGTCGGCGCCGTACCCGTGGGCGAGCAGCAGCAGGCGGGTGGCGCCCTGGGGCCGCACGACGTTGGTGATGAGCATCCCGCCAGCCTACGGCGGCCGCCGGCGCTCGACCCCGGTGGCACGGGCGTGCCAGCATCGGCGGATGCGACTCGGCCTGAACCTCGGCTACCAGGACTGGGGGCGGGGGCTGCCCCGGGCGATCCGGCTCGCGCAGCTCGCCGACCGGCTCGGCTACCACTCGATCTGGACCGCCGAGGCGTACGGCACCGACGCCGTCACCCCGATCGCCTGGATGATGGCCCACACCGAGCGGGTGAACTTCGGGTCGGCGATCATGCAGATGCCGGCGCGGACCCCGGCGATGACCGCGATGACCGCCGCCACCCTCGACCTCATGAGCGGCGGGCGGTTCCTGCTCGGCCTGGGCCTGTCGGGCCCGCAGGTGGTGGAAGGCTGGCACGGACAGCCCTACGGCCGCCCGCTGCCCAAGACGCGCGAGTACGTGGAGATCGTGCGGGCGATCCTGCGCCGGGAGGCCCCGGTGGAGCATCACGGTGAGCACTACGACATCCCCTACCGGGGGCCCGACGCCACCGGGCTCGGCAAGCCGCTGCGGCTCATCGTGCACCCCCGGCGGGCCGACCTGCCGATCTACCTGGCCGCGATCGGCCCGAAGAACGTGGCCCTCGCCGCCGAGATCGCCGACGGGTGGCTGCCGATCTTCTTCTCGCCCGAGCGCGCCGCCGACACCTGGGACGCCGCGCTGGAGGCCGGGTTCGCCGCCGCCGGGAGCGGCAAGTCCCGGGACCGCTTCGACGTGGCCCCGACCGTCACCGTGATCGTCGGCGACGACCTCGAGGCGCTGCGCAACCTCGTGAAGCCGATGCTGGCCTTGTACGTCGGGGGGATGGGCGCCCGGGGCCGCAACTTCTACAACGATCTCGCCTGCCGGTACGGCTACGAGGAGGCGGCCCGCACCGTCCAGGACCTGTACCTCGAGGGCCGCAAGCAGGAGGCCGCCGCCGCGGTACCCGACGCGCTGGTCGACGAGGTGGCCCTGCTCGGGCCGCGGGAGCGGATCGCCGACCGGCTCGCCGCCTGGCGGGAAGCGGGGGTCACCACGATGATCCTCGGCGCCGCCCAGGACGAGGCGGTGACCCTCATGGCCGAGCTCGTGCTCTGAGAGGCCCGAGGCACACCGGGTGCAGCACCGCTCGACGCGCCGGCGGCGCTTCTGGGGTTGGGGCTACACCGACGCGGGGCCCACCCCCGAGCAGGAGCAGCGCATGGCGGCCACACTCGCCGAGCGGTTCGGGCTCACCGGCCTGCGCCGCAGCGCGCCGCCGAGTCTCGACGAGCTCGACCTGCGCCCGCCCCGGGTGTTGCCGCCGGACGCGCTCGGCGCGATCTGCACCACCGATGCGGAAGAGCGGGCAGGCCACACCTACGGCAAGAGCTGGCGGGACGTGACCCGCGCCTACGCCCGGGACTTCACGAACCCGCCCGACGTGGTGGCCCTGCCCCGCGACGAAACCGACGTCGCCGACCTGCTCGACTGGTGTGCCGCCGAGCGGCTCGCCGCGGTGCCCTACGGCGGCGGCTCGTCGGTGGTCGGCGGGGTCGAGCCACCCCGGGACGGCGACCACCGAGGCGTCGTCACGATCGACCTGCGCCGCCTCGACCGGGTCCTGGAGATCGACCGCACCTCCCGGGCGGCCCGCATCCAGGCCGGGGTGTACGGACCGGCGTTGGAGGACCAGCTACGGCCGCACGGGCTCACGCTACGCCACTACCCGCAGAGCTTTGAGTGCTCCAGCCTCGGGGGCTGGCTCGCCACGCGTTCCGGCGGGCACTACGCCACCGGCCCCACCCACATCGACGACTTCGTGGAGTCGATCCGGGCGGTCACCCCCACCGGCGTGTGGGAGTCCCGCCGCCTGCCCGGCTCGGGTGCCGGACCGTCCCCGGACCGGCTCCTGCTCGGCTCCGAGGGGATCCTCGGGGTGATCACCGAAGCGTGGATGCGCGTGCAGGAACGGCCCCGGTTCCGTGCTGCCGCCACCGCCCGGTTCGCCACGTTCGAGGCCGGTGTCGCCGCGGCTCGGGCCGTCGCCCAGTCGGGACTGGCCCCGGCGAACTGCCGTCTGCTCGATGCGACCGAGGCGCTCATCACCGGCACCGACGACGGCCGCTCGCACCTGCTGCTGCTGGCCTTCGAGAGCGCCGACCACCCACTTGAGGCCTGGATCGCCCGGGCGGTCGAGCTCGTTCGCGACCATGGCGGCGTCGTCGACGACGCGACGGTGGTCGTCCGGTCCGACGACGACCCCGCCCGGGGGGGCGCGGCCGGGGCGTGGCGCGCCGCGTTCCTGCGCGCCCCGTACACCCGGGACACCCTGGCGGGCCTGGGGCTCGTGAACGAAACGTTTGAGACGGCGATCACCTGGGACCGCCTCGAGGCCCTGCACACCGCGGTGATGACCGCCACCATCGACACGATGCGGGCGGTGGGGGCCTGGCCCGGCCTGGTGACCTGTCGGTTCACCCACGTCTACCCCGACGGGCCCGCCCCCTACTTCACCGTGATCGCGGCCGGGGCGGAGGCGGTGGCGGACCGGCTCGGCCAGTGGGAGACGATCAAGGCCGCGGCGTCGGAGGCGATCCTCGCCGCCGGGGGCACGATCACCCACCACCATGCGGTGGGCCGGGACCACCGCCGCTGGTACGACCGGCAGCGCCCCGAGCCCTTCGCCGCCGCGCTCGGCGCCGCGAAGCGGGCGGTGGACCCCGCCGGGGTGCTCAACCCCGGGGTGCTCGTCGACTGAGCAGCCGGGACGGGCCGGGTCGCACCGGCGGCGGGTGTTCAGGCCGGTTCCGCACCCGGGCGGCCGGCCGCCACCCGGAACGACGCGGTGGTCTCGGTGGGCACGCCCCGTTCGGTGACGCTCGCCACCGTCCGGTAGTCGGCGCGGGCCTCCCGCCCGTCCAGCCGCACCCTCACGTAGCCGCGCCGGGTCGCCTCGAAGTAGCGCACCGTCGGTTGCCGGCGGGCCGCCTCGGCGGCGAGTCCGGCGAGCTGGGCGGGGAATCTCGAGGAGATCGAGGTGCCGACCAGTTCGGTCGCCACTTTCGGGCTGTCGGGATCCTCGGGCTCGGCGTGGAGGTCGTTCACCCAGCTCGAGTGGATGTCGCCGGTGATCACCAGCGCGTCGCCGCGGGCCGCCCGCAGCGTCCGGACGAAGCGGCGGCGGGCGGGCAGGTACCCGTCCCACTGGTCGTGGTTCCAGATCCCGTCCGGCGCGTCGGGCAGGAAGTTGACCGGCCCCACCATCACCTGCTGGGCCACCACGTTCCAACGGGCCGCCGAGCGGCGCAGCCGATCACGCAGCCAGCGTTCCTGGGTCTCCCCGGTGAGGGTCCGGGTGGGGTCCTCGGCGTCGGCGCACCGCGGCCCGAACGCGAACGGGTCGATCCCACAGGTCTGGTCGGAGCGGTACTGGCGGGTGTCGAGCACCAGGAAGCGGCACGCCCGCCCGTAGGCGAAGGTCCGGTAGATGCGCAGGTCCGGCCCCCGCGGCGGGGCGAGGCGCACCGGCTGGTGCTCCCACCAGGCCCGGTAGGCCGCGGCCCGCCGGGCCGGGAAGTCCTGGGGCGGGCCCGGCTCGGGCACGAGCCCCGCGTAGTCGTTCTCCACCTCGTGGTCGTCCCAGGTGACGATCCAGCAGAACCGCCGGTGCGCCTCCTGCAGGTCGGGGTCGGTGCGGTACAGGGCGTAGCGGTTGCGGTAGCCGGCGAGGTCGACGACCTCCGGCGAGGTGTGTTGGCGCACCGGACCGCCGGGCCCGCCCTCGTAGATGTAGTCGCCGAGGTGCAGCACCACGTCGAGGTCCTCGGCGGCCATGCCGGCGTAGGCGTTGTAGTAGCCGGAGGGCCACGACTGGCACGACGCGAACGCGAAGCGCACCGGCACGTCACGGCCCGGAGGCGGTGCGGTACGGGTCCGGCCCGTGGGTGAGACGTACCGGCCGACCCGGAACCGGTACCAATAGGGCCGCCCCGGGGCCAGGCCCCGCACGTCGACGTGCACGCTGTGGGCGTCGCGGACCCGGGCGACCGTGCGGCCCCGGCGCACCGGACGCCGGAAGCGGGGATCGGCGGCGACCTCCCAGCGCACCGGCACGTCGACCCGCGGCATCCCCCCGCCCTCGAGCGGCTCGGGGGCCAGGCGGGTCCACAGCACCACCCCGTCGGGGAGCGGATCGCCGGAGGCGACCCCGAGGGTGAAGGGATCGGCGGGAAGCGCGGGGGTGGCCGCCACCGACGCCGGGGCCCGCCACCGCGTCCTCCCCCACCCGGCGGCCCCGAGGACGACACCCCCGGCGAGCAGCGCCCCACCGGCCAGCAGCCGCCGCCGGTCGATCCGCCGGGCCGCCGGCGGCCCGGATGCCGTCACCGTCTCGGGTCGAGTCACTCCCCCCGGCGCCGTCGCCTCCTCCACCGGCATCGCCCCGCCGCGCCACCCGCCGACCCGGGCGGGTCCGGCCGCCCCGGGCGGCTCCGGTCCGCTGTGCCCGTCCATGTCGCCCCCCTCCGCCGGACCGCCCTTGGTGCCCGGCGGCCGCCACGCTAGGCGCGGGTAGGGTCGGGCCGTGGCCCACCGGGCGGTGATCTTCGATCTCGGCGGGGTGGTGTTCCCCTCGCCGTTCGACGTGTTCTCCGCCTACGAGACCGAACGGGGCCTGCCCGACGGCTTCCTCCGCCGGGTCGTCGCCGCCGGCGGGGAGCACGGCGCCTGGGCCCGCCTGGAGCGGGGTGAGCTGCACCTCGACGAGTTTCACGTCGCCTTCGCCGCCGAGTGCGACGCGGCGGGCGCCCGGGTCGACGCCGCCGAGCTGATGGCCGGGATCATCCGCCGTTTCGCCCCCCGCCCCGAGATGGTCGCCGCCCTCCGCACGATCCGGCATCGGGGGCTTCGCACCGCGGCGCTCACGAACAACTGGCTGCCGCACGACGGCGCCGGCACCCCCGACCGGCAGGCCGGCGACCTCGAGGACCTCGGGCTGTTCGACGTGGTGGTGGAGTCGGCCCGGGAGGGACTGCGCAAACCCGACCCGGCGATCTACCGGCTCACCTGCGACCGCCTGGGGGTGCGCCCGACCGAGACGGTGTTCCTCGACGACCTGGGCGTGAACCTCAAGCCGGCCCGGGCCCTGGGGATGACCACCATCAAGGTGACCGACCCGAGCGTCGCGCTCGACGAACTCGCCGCGGTGCTGGGCTTCCCGCTCCCCTAGGAGCAGCGGTGGAGCTCCTGCTCATCCGGCACGCCGAACCGGTGAGGATCCCGCCGGGTCGCACGGGCGGAGCGCCGGCCGACCCGCCGCTCACCCCGACCGGGCAGACCCAGGCCGCCCGGCTGGCGGCCTGGTGGCGGCCCGGCGAGATCGACCACGTGGTCACCAGCCCCCTGGCCCGCGCCCACCAGACGGCCGAGCCCCTCGCCGAGCGGCTGGGCCTGGACCTCGAGGTGATCGACGGGCTGCGCGAGTACGACGCCGCCGCCGACCACTACCTGCCGGTCGAGGAGCTGCGCGCCCGGGGCGACGACCGCTGGCGGGCGATGGTGGAGGGACGCTGGGAGGACTACGGGGGGGAGGACCCGGGTGCGTTCACCGCCCGGGTGCGTGCCGTGCTCGG
Organism: uncultured Acidimicrobiia bacterium; assembly: GCA_937949585.1. GTDB lineage: Bacteria > Actinomycetota > Acidimicrobiia > IMCC26256 > CALEDW01 > CALEDW01. The sequence goes on along the minus strand of CALEDW010000148.1, from coordinate 10,431 downwards.
TGGGCTCGTGACCGCGCACCCCGGACGGCGGGTGGCGGTGGTGTGCCACGGTGGGGTGATCAACGTGTACCTCGCCGACGTGCTCGGCCTGCCCCGGCCGCTGTGGTTCGAGCCGGCGTACACATCGGTGAGCCGAGTGCGGGCCAACCGGGACGGGGTGCGCTCGGTGGTCTCGGTGAACGAGACCGCGCACCTCGACGCCACCCGCGACGGCGTCGGAGAGGCAGCAGGATGAGCGTGCGGGTGGAGACCGACGGGCCGGTCGTGGTGGTGACGATCGACCGTCCCGAGGTGCGCAATGCCGTCGACGGGCCCACCGCCGCCGCCCTCGCCGACGCGTTCCGGGCTTTCGACGCCGATCCCGACCGCCGGGTCGCGGTGCTCACCGGCGCCGACGGGCACTTCTGCGCCGGCGCCGACCTGAAGGCGTTCGGCACGCCCCGCGCCAACCGGGTGGCCGACGACGGGGACGGCCCCATGGGTCCGACCCGGATGCTGCTCGACAAACCGGTGCTCGCGGCGGTGGAAGGCCACGCGGTGGCCGGCGGGCTCGAGCTGGCGCTGTGGTGCGACCTGCGGATCGCCGCTCGGGACGCCACCTTCGGGGTGTACTCGCGGCGGGTCGGCGTGCCGCTCATCGACGGCGGCACCGTGCGCCTCCCACGTCTCGTCGGCCAGAGCCACGCCCTCGACCTCGTGCTCACCGGCCGGGGCGTGTCCGGCGAGGAGGCGCTGCGCATGGGGCTGGTGAACCGGCTCGTCGAACCGGGCCGGGCGTTGGAGGAGACCGTTGCGCTCGCGCACCGGCTCGCCGCGTTCCCCCAGACCTGCATGCGCGCCGACCGCCGCTCGGTCATCACCCAGTGGGGCCTGCCCCCGGCCGACGCGCTGGCCGCCGAGCTGCGCACCGGACGACCGGCGCTGGTGGCCGACGACCTGGCCGTCGACCGGTTCGTCGCCGGCGGTGGCCGCCACGGCGCTCCGCTCTGAACGTGCGCCGGCCGGTGTCGGTGTCACCCCTACACTCGCTGCGACGAGCCGCCGAGCGGGAGATGGTCGATGCCGTTCAGCTCGAAGCGCCCCCCGACGGTCGCCGACCTCATGAGCACCCCGGTGGTGACCGCCGCCCCCGACGAGAAGGTCGCCGAGGCCGCCGCCCGGATGCACGCCCACCGGGTCGGGTCGGTGGTGGTCGTCGACGGTGACCGGGCGATCGGGATCCTCACCGAACGAGACCTCGTGCGTCTCGCCGCCGCCGGGGCCGACACCGGCACCCCTCGGGTACGGGACTGGATGACCCCACACCCCGACACCGTCGCCCCGGACCTCCCTGCCGGCGAGGCGTTCGCCGGGCTCGCCGAGCGGGGCTACCGGCACATCCCCGTGGTCGAGGGCGGCCGGCTGGTCGGGATCGTCTCGATGCGCGACCTGTTGCGCGTCGCCCAGGTGCAGCCCGCCGACCAGCTCGCCCACGACGTCCCCAGGGGCTTGGAGGGGGTGGTGGTCGCCGAGACGACGATCGGCGACGTCCGGGGACTCGAAGGCTTCTACCACTACCGGCAGTACTCGGCGGTGGAGCTCGCCGAGACCCGCAGCTTCGAGGACGTGTGGTACCTGCTGTTCCGGGGGGAGCTGCCCGACGGGCCGGCCCGGGACCGCTTCACCGCCGAGGTGGCGGAACTGCGGGACCTGCCCGCCCCGGTCGCCGAGCTGCTCCCGGAGCTGGCCGCGGCGGCCCCACAGGCCGCGCCGCTCGACCTGCTACGCACCAGCGTGTCGCTGCTGGCCGCCCTGGAGGGGTTCCGGCCCTCCCTCGACGTGGACCGGGCAGAGCTGGAGCGCCAGGCGCTGCGGGTCAGTGCCGTGACCCCCACCCTGCTCACGGCAACCTGGCGCCACCAGCGGGGCCTCGACCCGGTGCCGCCGCGCCCCGACCTCGGCTTCGCCGCCAACTACCTGTGGATGCTGCACGCCGCCGACCCCGACCCCGACCACACCCGGGCGATCGAGCAGTACCTCATCTCCACGATCGATCACGGGTTCAACGCCTCCACCTTCACCGCCCGGGTGATCGCCTCGACCGGCGCCGACCTCGGCGCAGCGGTGGTCGGCGCGATCGGCGCGTTGTCCGGACCGCTGCACGGCGGCGCGCCGAGCCGGGCGCTGCAGATGCTCGACGAGATCGGGACCATCGACCGGGCCGAGGCGTGGCTGCGGGCCGCGGTGGCCCGCGGCGACCGGCTCATGGGCTTCGGCCACCGGGTGTACAAGACCGACGACCCCCGCTCGGTGCTGCTGCGGGGCGTGGCCGAACGCCTCGGGGGCCCGAAGCTGGAGTTCGCCAAGCAGGTGGAGCGCATGGCGGTGGAGGTGCTCGCCGAGCTGAAACCGGGACGGCGCCTGTACACCAACGTCGAGTTCTACGCCGGGGTGGTGATGGACACCTGCGGGGTGCCCCGTGAGATGTTCACCCCGACCTTCGCGGCCAGCCGCATGGTGGGCTGGTGCGCCCACGTGCTCGAGCAGGCGGCCGACAACCGGCTCATCCGCCCCTCGGCCCGCTACGTCGGTCCCGAGCCGCCCCAGCCGGTCCCGCCCCGGGACTAGTCGACCCCGTCGCCGGGGGGCTCGACCACCTGGACCCCGAGGCCGCGGCGCAGCTCCCCGTCCAGGTAGATCCGCACCTCGAGCGGTCCGTGACGGGGCACCTCCACACCCCGGAGGTCGACGACGAGCGGCAGGTTGAGCCGCTCCCCGACCATGAGGCGGGCTCCCTCGAGGCGTCCCGACATCGACAGCTCGGCGAGCGTGGCGCCGTCCTCGTCGACCACCACGACCGCCACCTCGTGCGGGCGGGCCGCCTCCCGCCCGTCCATCTCGAGGATCCCCGCCCAGCAGATCCCGAGCGGGGCCGGTACCTCGGCCCGGTAGCAGCGGGTGACCCCACCCGAAGCGACGAACAGCAGCCCTTCCCGCACCTGCGCGAAGTCGCACAGCAGCGCGGTGGTGAGCTCCATCGGCGCAGCGTACCGGGGTTCTCCCGCCGGGACGTCGTGCCCGCTGCGCCGACGGGGCACGCCCGGCCGGGTCGGTCGGCCGGTACGCTCCACCGGCCCTGCGTCCCCCGCGGGGCAGGCCCACGGCCCCGAATCGACCGAACGGAGGCCACCCGTGCCGACCCTGCCGTTCCCCACCGGGCACGCCCTGCGCCGCCCCCGGTGGCGACCGGCCGACGTCGTGGTCGCCGCCGCGGTGCTGGCGCTGCTGTACGGGTTGCTGCGCTTCGGTCAGGCGGCCCGGGCCCCGCTCGATTCCGCCGCGGCGGCCGGCCGGGTGTCCACCGACCCGGTCGGGCTCCCGGGGTTCGCGCTGCGCTCCCTGGCGCGCATGTTCGTGGCCCTCGCGTGCTCGGTGGCGTTCACGCTCGTCTACGCGCCGATCGCGGCCCGGTCCCGGCGAGCCGAGAAGGTGCTCATCCCGGCCCTCGACATCCTGCAGTCGGTGCCGGTGCTGGGGTTCCTGGCGATCACGGTCACCGCGTTCCTGCGCCTGTTCCCCGGGTCGATGCTCGGACTGGAGGCGGCATCGATCTTCGCGATCTTCACGTCCCAGGTCTGGAACCTGACGTTCAGCTTCTACCACTCGCTGCTCACCCAGCCCCGGCCGCTCGTCGAGGCGGTCCGGATGCTGCGGCTCAACCGGTGGCAGCGCTTCTGGCGTCTCGACGTGCCCGGGGCGATGATCCCGTTGGTCTGGAACGGGATGATGAGCTTCGGCGGCGGCTGGTTCTTCCTCACCGCCTCCGAGGCGATCACCGTGGGCGGCCGCTCGTTCGCCCTGCCCGGCATCGGCTCCTACGTGGCGGCCGCCTCCCAACGAGGCGAGCTCGGCCGGGTGGGCCTGGCGATCGCGGTGATGGTGCTGCTGGTGATCGGGGTGAACGCGGTGTTCTGGCGCCCGCTGGTCGCCTGGTCGGAACGGTTCCGCATGGAGGAGACCGAGGCGGCCGAGGTTCCCCGCAGCGTGGTGCTCGACCTGCTGCGCCGCTCCCGCCTCCCCCGGCTCGCCGCCCGGGGGTGGCACCCGGCCGGGGAGGCGCTGGGAAGGGCGATGCGGGTGCTCGGGACCCCCCGAACCCCGGCGGCGACGGGGACGGGGCGCCGCCGGCGCGCCGGTGACGTGGTGTTCGGGCTGGTCGTCGCGGTGGCGGCGCTCGCCGGGGCCTGGGAGGCGGTGCGCTACGTCGCCGACACCGCCGGGCTCGGCGCCTTCGGCGAGGCGTTCCGACTCGGGACGCTCACCTTCGCCCGGGTGGCGGCGGTGGTGGTCGTCTCCACCGTCATCTGGGTGCCGGTCGGGGTGGGGATCGGGCTCTCCCCCCGGCTGGCCCGCATCGCCCAACCGGTGGTGCAGGTGCTCGCCTCGTTCCCGGCGAACTTCCTGTTCCCGATCGTGGCCGCGGTGCTGGTGGCCACCCACGTGGGCCTCGACTGGGGTGGGATCGTGCTCATGGCCCTGGGGGCGCAGTGGTACGTGTTGTTCAACGCGATCGCCGGAGCGATGGCCATCCCGTCCGATCTGCGCGAGGCGATGGCGTCGTTGGGGGTCACCGGATGGCTGCGCTGGCGACGGCTCATCCTGCCGGGGATCTTCCCCGCCTACGTGACCGGAGGGATCACCGCCTCGGGCGGCGCCTGGAACGCATCCATCGTCGCCGAGGTCGTCACCTACGGTGGCACCGTGCTCACCGCCACCGGTCTCGGCGCCGCGATCGCCGAATCGACCGCCGAGGGGGCCTCCGGACGCACCCTGGCCGGGATCATCGTGATGTGCGTCTACGTCGTGACGCTCAACCGGCTGGTCTGGCGGCGCCTGTACCGCCTCGCCGAACAGCGGTTCGCGCCGTGAGGCCGACCGACGTGGCCGGTCTGCCCGCGCCGGGCGGGACGCCCGGGGCGATGCCGATCCTGGCGGCCGAGCGCGTCTCGAAGCGCTTCACCGCACCCGACGGCGGGGCGATCCCGGTCCTGGAGGACGTGAGCTTCGAGCTGTGGCCGGGGGAGATCGTGGCACTGCTCGGCAAGTCGGGGTCGGGCAAGTCGACCTTGCTGCGGCTGCTGGCCGGGCTCATCCCCCCGTCGTCGGGGCGGGCGTTGCACCGCGGCCGCCCGCTGGACGGTCCGGCCGACGGGGTGGCGATGGTGTTCCAGACCTTCGCGCTGTTGCCGTGGCTCACCGTGCTGGGCAACGTGGAGCTCGGCCTCGAGGCCCGGGGGGTGCCGCCGGCCGAACGGCGGGCCCGGGCGCTGGCGGCGATCGACCTGATCGGCCTCGACGGGTTCGAGCAGGCCTACCCCAAAGAGCTCTCGGGCGGGATGCGTCAGCGGGTGGGGTTCGCCCGGGCGCTGGTGATCGAACCCGACGCGCTGCTGATGGACGAACCGTTCTCCGCGCTCGACGTGCTCACCGCCGAGAACCTGCGCGGCGAGCTGCTCGAGATGTGGACCCGACCCGACTTCCCCACCCGGGCGATGCTGATCGTCACCCACAACATCGAAGAGGCGGTGCTCCTCGCCGACCGGGTGCTGGTGCTGTCGTCCAATCCGGGGCGGATCCTGGCCGAGCTGGACGTCGGGCTGCCACGTCCCCGACGACGGGCCACCCCCCGCTTCGAGGCGCTCGTCGACGAGATCTACGGGATCATCACCGGGCGGGACGGGGTCCCCACCGCCGTCGTGCCCACCGTTCCCGAACGGGCGTCGCCCACCGAGCAGCCGCTGCCGCCGGCGACGGTGGGTGGGATGGCCGGCCTGCTCGAGATCCTTGTCGGGCGCGGCGGCCGCGAGGACCTGCCCGACCTGGCTCGCGACCTCAACCTCGAGGTCGACGACCTGCTGCCCTTGGTGGACGGAGCGGTGCTGCTCGGCTTCGCCACCGTCGACGACGCCGACCTGGCCGTCACCCCGGCCGGACGCGACTTCGTCACCGTCGACATCCTCACCGCCAAGGAGCTGTTCGCCCGCCAGGCCACCGAACGAGCCCCACTGGTGCGGGCGATCAGCAACGCTCTCGCGGCCGCGGTCGACGGCCGCCTCCACGAACGGTTCTTCCTCGACATCCTGCGGCGGGGTTTCTCCGAGGACGAGGCCCGTCACCAACTGGAGATCGCGATCGACTGGGGCCGCTACGGGGAGCTGTTCGACTACGACGCCAACACCGGGGACCTGAGCCGCGAGCCCGTGGAGGAGGAGCCGGACCCGGGCGCGCAGGTGTCGCCGACCGTCACCCTTCGGCGGGGAGGTCCACCACCCCCCAGGGGCAGCCGAGCTCGCCCATGAGGGCGAGGAAGGTGCCCGGGTCGAGCTGCTCGCACGCCCACACCCCCGGGCCGCCCACCTGGTCGCGCAGCAGCATGAGCGCCCCGCACGCCCCCGGGATGCCGGTCTGGTACCCGGTGCCCTGCACCCCGAGGCGCCGGTACGCCTCGTCGTGCGAGGTGATCTGGTACATGAAGCGGCGAACCGCCACGCCGTCGCGCCGACCGACCGCCAACGTCCCCACGCAGACCGAGCCGTGCATCTTGCCGACGAGGTCCACCGACCGGGGAAGGCGCGACACGAGCAGGTCGAAGGGCCGGAACCGGCAACCGGCGAACTCGATCTCCCGCTTGTGCGCGAAGCCGAGGCGCTTCCAGCTGCGCAGCAGCTCGACCCAGGCGTCGGCGAGACCGATGTAGAACGAAGCCAGCCGCAGGCCCTTGTCGCCGAGGAAGCGGGCCATGAGCGCCGGTTCCTCGTGATCGATGTGCCACACCCGCATCGGTCCCACCGGATCCGGGAAGCGGAACTCGCCGCTCACCGACAACGGCTCGCTCGTCACGAAGCGCCCGTCCTCGAACCGTTCCGGCGGGCAGAGCAGGCACTCCTCCACCATCACCGCCGGCGAGAAACTCGTGGCGAACTCGTAGCCGTCCACCCGGCCGCCGTCCCCGTCGTAGACGACGAGCTCCTCCACGACGTCGAGCTCGTCGTACAACGCCCGGGCGAACACGTCGCTGGCCCCCGGATCGATGCCGCAGAACAGCAGCGCGGAGACGCCCCGCTCCCGGAACGCGTCGCCGAGTGCGAACTGCTCGTCCATGTCGGGGGTGCCGAGCAGCTCCCGGGGACCGCCTGCCGCCAGGTCCAGGTAGTGACTGCGGGCGTGGAGGCAGGCCTGCATGACCTCGAGGTTGAACTCCGGCACCAGCGCGTTGACGGTCACGTCCGCACCGTGCACCACCGCGGCGAGCCGGTCGGCGTCCCGCACGTCCAGGGCACGGTACGAGGCCTTCCCGTGGGGGATCCGGTCCGCCACCTGCCGCAGCCGATCCTCGTCGACGTCGACGAGCACCACCTCCGACACCTCGCCCTGGGCGGCCAGGGTCCGGGCGATGACCTCGCCGACCGATCCGACCCCCAGCTGCACCACCCGCACCTCAGCCCACCTCCTCACCCGTGTGCTCGCCCGTGTGCGCCGGTCGGGCCCCGGACCCGAGGGCGTCGGGAACCCGACCGTCGTCCTCGGGCAGCACGTAGAGGTCGCCTTCCGGCCAGCACACGCGAACCCGCTCCCCCACCCCCACACGCTCGGTTCGCGCCGGTACGGAGACGTTGAGCTGCACGCCGACGGTCTCGACGGTGTAGCGCACCACTGCGCCCTGGAAGACGACCTCGGCCACCCGGCCCTCGATCCCGGGGTGTCCCTCCCCGGGCCCGCTGCGTTGATCCTCGGGCTCGAGCCAGAGCTGCTCGGGTCGGAGCACGAGCTGCCCCCGGTCGTGCCGGTTGAGGCCGGGCCCGGTCACGGCCGCCACCCGCGGTCCGCACCCGATCCGCACGACGGCCCGTTCCCCGACCTCCTCGACCTCGCAGGGCAGCAGGTTCGCCGAACCGAGGAACCGCGCCACCGACACCGTGGCCGGGCGCCGGTACACCTGCTCGGGGCTGCCGAGCTGTGCGATCCGTCCGCGGTCCATGATCGCAAGGCGGTCGGACATGGTGAGCGCCTCACCCTGGTCGTGGGTGACGTACACGAACGAGATCCCCACCTCTCGCTGAATGCGCTTGAGCTCGAGCTGCATCTCCTCCCGCAACTTGAGGTCGAGCGCTCCCAGCGGCTCGTCGAGCAGGAGCACCGCCGGGTAGTTCGCCAAGGCCCGGGCCAGGGCCACCCGCTGCTGCTGCCCCCCCGAGAGCTCACGCGGGTAACGCCGGGCGTACGCCTCGAGCTGCACGGTGCGCAGGCTCTCCGTCACCCGCCGCCCGACCTCGGCCGCCGGCAGCCGCCGGCGGCGAGGACCGAAGGCCACGTTCTCCTCCACGGTCATGTGCGGGAAGAGCGCGTAGCTCTGGAACACGAGGTTCGTCGGGCGCCGGTTCGGCGGCATGGTCGTGGCGTCACGGCCGTCGAGGAGGATCCGCCCCCGGGTCGGCACCTCGAAGCCGGCCAGCATCCGCAACATGGTGGTCTTGCCGCAGCCCGACGGACCCAGCAGGGAGAAGAACTCTCCGGCCTCCACCGCGAAGCTCACGTCGTCGACGGCGATCACGTCGCCGAACACCTTCGTCACCGAATCGAGGTGCACCACCGCCGATCGTCCCGACGCGGCCGGTGTCCCGGGCCGGTGCGCGCTCACGCCACCGCCCCCAGACCTCGCAGCCGGGAGAGCCGGTAGGCGACCAGCGCCAGCAGGGCGGACACGATCAGCAGCACGGTGCTGAGGGCCGAGCCGACCCCCCAGTTCCCGAGCTCCAGGATCTGCTCCTGCACGACGTTGCCGACCATGTAGCCGCCGGTCCCCCCCACCAGCGCAGGGGTGGCGAACTCGGAGAGCAATGGGATGTACACGAGCAGCATCGATACGAAGATCCCGGGGGCCGCCAGGGGGATCACCACCTTCCAGAAGCGCACGAGCACCCCCGCCCCGAGGTCCTCCGCCGCTTCGATCAGCGACGGGTCGATCGCCTTGAGCGAGGCGTAGATCGGGATCGTCGTGTAGGTGATCCACGAAGCCACGAACACGATCACGACCGACACGCTGCTGAAGAGAAGGAACTCGAGCGGCCGGGAGATGAGCCCGAGGGAGGTGAGCGCACTGTTGATGAGGCCGGTGCGCCCCAGCAGCATCCGCCACGCGTAGATCTTCACGATCGGGTTCAGCTCCTCCGACAGCACGAGCGCCAGGAGGAGCGGGATCTCCGCCCGACCGGCACGGAAGGCCAGGAAGAACCCGAGCGGGAGGGCCAGGGCGAGCATCACGGCCATGGTCACGGTGGCGATGAAGGCCGTGCGTCCCAGGATTCGAACATAGAGGGGGTCGCGCAGCACCTCGGCGTAATGGTCGAAGGTGATGCCCGGCCCGACCGACGGGTCCCGCAGGACGCCTTGGACGAGGATGGCGAGCACCGGGCCCACGAACAGCAGGGTGAGGAGCGCGACCGGCGACGAGAGCAGCGCGACCACCGTCGCCGTCGTTCGGGCGGCCGTCCCGCTCATCCCCCGAGCAGCTCCATGGCCACCTCCTCCTGGCGGGTCCGACCCCGGTTCGCCAGGCGCCATGCGGCGTAGACCGCGACGAGCTGGATCGCCGAGACCAGCGTCGACACCGCGTTGACGACCGGGAGGTTCTGGGCGTGGCGGAGCGTCGAGAACACCCAGAGGGGGAACGTCACCTCGAAGCCGGCGGTGAAGAAGCTCACCTCGAAGTTGTTGAACGACCAGCTGAACGAGAAGATCGCCGCCGCGACGACAGCGGGCAGGATCTGGGGCAGCACGACGTGGTGGAACACGTCCCAGGTGCCCGCTCCCAGATCGCGAGCCGCCTCCTCCTGGGCAGGATCGAAGGTGGCCAGCCGTGACGAGACGATCGCCGCCACGAGAGGGAAGGTGCACACCACGTGCATGACGGCGACGGTGCTCAGGGAAGGCCTCACCCCGAGACGGTTGAAGAAGAGCAGCGCCCCGACCCCGATGAGCAGCCACGGCACCACCAGGGGTGCTCCGACCAGCCCCGCCACGGCCCCGCGGGCCCGGTAGCGGTAGCGGGTGATCCCCAGCGCGGCCAGGGTGCCCAACACCAGGCAGGCCGGGGTGACCGCTCCGGCCACCACGAGGGAGTTCCTCATCGCCTCCCGTAGACGTTGGTTCCCCAGCGCCTCTGCGTACCAGCCGATCGTCGGTCCTCGGAACGGGAACCCGATGACGATCGAATCGCTGAACGAGAACACCACGAGCAGCGCCAGCGGGCCGTAGAGGACGAGGAGGATGAAACCGAGGAACAGCGTCCATGAGACCCGGGCGACCCGCCGGCGGCGGTCGCGGGGACGGGGCACCCTGTCCCCGGCCCCGACCCCGGTCCCCCCGGTGCCCCGCGCGGGGGCTCGACCCGTC
>CALEDW010000147.1 GCA_937949585.1 uncultured Acidimicrobiia bacterium | reverse complement strand
AGGGCTACGGGAACTACCAGCGGCGTACGGCACGTGACATCCCGGTGGTGATCTGCGAGCCGGTGGCACAACGACCGGCGGCCGGGACGGACCACCGCCGCTCGCCCGAACCGCCGGACGAGCCGGCGGGTCCGCCCGACGTCGGACCCTGAGACACCCCGCTCGGGCCGAGCGTGGCGCGCCTCACCTCCCGAGAAGCCGAAGACGGGGTCGGCCGGAGCACGACGGGTTTCCCGCTCTCGGGGGCTGGTGCCCCACGCCGGGGATCGGCGGGGTGTCGTTCTGCACGTTCCTGCCCTCGGTGATCGCACGACCCGGATTGGTGGCGACCCTGTCGTTCTCCCAGTGGCTGCGCGTCCACCGGATCCGGGCCGTGCTCGTCGAGGACTGAGCCCCCGCCGCCGAGCGCACCGACCCGGCGCACCCGGCCGGCCGACCCGCCTCACGCGCGACCGCTCAAGTCCCCCCGTCGGGCGACCGAAACCTGTGCTGCCCGCACCGGTGGTCGGGTGGGCGGAGGGATTCGACGATGCACGGTCACGCCAGAGTGCGGCTCGGGCGCGCCCCGGTGCTCGTTGCGCTGGTGGTGCTGCTCGGGGCCGGACTCCAGTTCGTCGCGACACCGACGGCGCACGCCGCCGAGGGGACCTTCAGCCTGACTGCGGCGTCGGTGCCGGCGACGGTGGATTCGGGGGACACGATCGACGTGTCGCTGTCGTACCAGTGCGTGGGGGCCCCCGGCGACGTCTGCAGCAACGCCCGCATCGACCTGCCCTGGAACACCCCTCTCGACGTGTTCGGCAACCCACTGCCGCCGCTGCCCGCCGTTCCGGCGGGCAGCCCTCCGGAGGTGGCGGGGGTGACGAACGTCGGGGCGACGACCCGAGTGCTGTTCGTCTCCCCGATGACGGCCGGGACCGCCGGTAATGTCGTCATCCGCTTCACCACCCATCACCTCATGACGCCCGGTGGCACCACCTACGCCGCCACCCCGCTCGCCACGGCCGACGGTGGGTCCACCCCCTTCGGCTCGGCCCTGTCGTTCACGGTGCTCACCCCCCGTCTCGCCGATCCCTGGACCTTGCACTTCAACCCCGGCCCGTTCTCCAAGTACCGGGACACGAACTACACGATCACCGTCGATGTGTGCCCGGGTGATTTCACCGGTTACGAGTTCATCCCCGGCACCTTCTACGAGCTGACGTTCTTCGACGATCGGATCACGGTGGTGAACCTCCCACCCCAGGACGTGACGGTGGTGTCGACCTCGCCGTCGCTGGTCATCCGGTACCAGCCGACCGGGTTCTTCACCGGCTGTTGGAGCGAGCGCTTCGGTGGGTCGCTGGTGATCCGTTTCGACCGGACACAGTTCGGTCCTGCTGACCTCATCCGGTGGGATATCCAGAGGAACGCGACCGGCAACTTCGTGGTGCCCGCGGGGGTGTCCGGGGCCATGCAGACCGTACCCGACGAGCTGGCGCTGACACACGACCTCTCCTGGACACCACCGGCCCGTCACCCCGGCGGGTCGGCAACCCTCAACGCCGTCTACAACCTGTTCGGGAACGCCCCGGTGCGGCAGGTGAGCGGGCTGATCACCCTGCCGCCCGACACCGAGTTCGAGCCGTCGGAGCTGTCCGACGCCGGTTTCGCCGGCTGGCTCGGGACCGCCGGGAGCCTGAGCGTCCGCTTCCGTGACGCGTCGTTCACCGTGCTCGAGACCGTGTCGATCCCCTCGGGCGGCACGGTTGCGGTCCCGACCGGCACCCGGTACGTGGAGCCCGAGTGGACGATCGACCCGCCGGTGCAACCCGATTTCACCCTGGGGCTGAGCATCCGGGGTCGGGTCGCTCCCACCGCGCCGATCGGCGGGACCGTCTCGGCGTTCTCCTCGGCCTTCGCCGATCCGGCCGAGCACCCCCCGTTCCCGGTCAGCGACAGCAGAACGGCCGACCTGCTCGTCACCGACCCGATTCCCGTGCCCGGCGTCGAGGTCAGCTCCGCCGAGCTCGGCGGCGGTCCCAAACCCCCGTTGACCACCGGGACGGTCGTGGTGACCGCCCACAACTTCGGGGCCGTCGCCTATCCGGGCGGGTTCCTCACGGTCCGCTACCCTCCGGATGCGATCGATTTGGACGTCTCGTCGTTGGAGGTCGTCGGCGGACAGCCGTTCACGCTGCTGCCCGGCTCGCCGGGACTCATCCGGATCCGCTGGGACGCCCCGATCCCGGCCGACACCACCTTCGAGGTGCGGATCCCCGCCACCCTGCGTGCGTTCTCCTACCTCGACACCTCCCGGTCGGTGACCGCATTCCTCGGCTCCGCCGACACCGCCACCGATCTGGTCCTGAACCCGCTCGTCGAACCGTGCGGGGCCGGGTCGCGGGTCTCGGACGAGCACGACGACGACGGTGACACCCGCACCGACGGGGACCACGCCTGCACGAACGCGCTGGCGTTGCGGACCACCCGTAGCGTGCAACTCGCCGTCGGGCACGCCAACCGGGCCGCACCCGCCGATCTTTGGGGACCCTCGGTCACCTTGGCCGGCAACGGCGACGACGCCGAGGTGCTGCTGCGCTGGCACAACACGTCGTCGATGCCTCTCGAGCTCCGGGAGGCGGTGTGGACGCTGCCGGCGCTCGGCGACCGGCTGCCCAGCGACCCCGCGACCGACCGCGGCTCGGAGTTCGGCCTGCAGCTGCTCGCCGTCCCCTCGACGTTCGTCGAACGGGCCCCGTCACCCCCGGCGCTGACCGTGCAGGTGTCGGAGTCGACGAACCCGTGCCCCGACGGGACCGTCACCTCGTGCGCCGGGGCGGGGTGGACCGATCCGGGCCTGCTCCCCCTCGACCGGGTCCGGTCGGTGCGGCTCTCGGTGTCGGGACCGATTGCCCCCGACACCGAGTTCGGACTCGTCGCCCGGGTCGCGATCGATCCTGCGTCGCTACCCGACGACTCCGGCCCGGGTGCCGGTGACCTCGGGGCCACTGCGTTGCTCACCGCCTACAGCAGCTGGTCCACCTGGGCGGTTGCCTCCGACGGTTCGACGGGCACCGGTATCAGCGCCGACTCCGGGCGGATCACCTTCCTGTTCGAGACGACACCGGCGTCGCAGCCCGGCCCGGGCCGGCCGGGCGCTCCAGGCGCCGACCCGGACGGTGCCGGGCAGGGAACGGGACGGGAAGCCGCGTCGTCGGGCCGCGGCAACCTGGCGTTCACCGGCGGTCCGTTCGGGATGATGCTCGTCCCGTTGGCGCTCGCCGCGGTCGGCACCGGCGCGGCCTTGGGGCGACGGCGGGGCACGACCCGGGGGCACGACGCGGGGGCACGAGGCGGGGCCCGAGCGCAGGTGAACCGGGGCCGCAGCCGCCCGGGGGTGGCCGGCGATCCCTGCTCCTCGACCCGGTGAGCCTCGCGCCGGACGCCCGGGGGCCCGGGCCCGCCGGGTCAGCGGATGTGCACGCCG
>CALEDW010000146.1 GCA_937949585.1 uncultured Acidimicrobiia bacterium | reverse complement strand
TTCGGGACATGGAGTACAACCTCGCCGACCTGTGGGAGCACGTCGTCGACACGGTCGGCGACCGCGAGGCCATGGTCTGCGGAGCCCGGCGCCTGACCTTCGCCGAGGCCGACGAACGCATCGACCGGCTCGCGCACGCCCTCGCCGACCGGGGGATCGGCCCCGGTGACCACGTCGGCTGCTACCTCTACAACGGCACCGAGTACCTCGAGACGATGCTCGCGGCGTGGAAGCTGCGGGCCGTCCCGATCAACGTGAACTACCGCTACGTCGCCGACGAGCTGCGCTACCTGCTCGGCGATGCCGACGCCAAGGCGGTCGTGCTGCACGAGCAGCTCGCCGAGCGCCTCGCCGCGGTGGCCGGGGACCTGCCGCTGCTGCGCTCCTGCCTCGTGGTGCCCGACGGCACCGGCGCCGCCGAGGCGGTCGCCCGCCTCGGCGCCGAGGACTACGAGGCGGTGCTGGCCGCGTCGCGTCCCGGGCGGGACTACCCGGCCCGTTCGGCCGACGACCTCTACATCCTGTACACCGGCGGCACCACCGGGATGCCCAAAGGGGTGATGTGGCGCCACGAGGACATCTTCTTCGGGGCGTTCGGCGGCGGCGACCTCGGCGGCAACCACATCACCCGACCCGAGGAGATCGCCGAGCGGGCCCTGGCCGGCCGTACCCGCTGCCTGCCGGCCTGCCCGTTCATGCACGGGACCGCCCACTGGATGGCCTTCGCCACCCTCTACACGGGCGGGGCGGTGATCATCTCCCCCGACCGGCACCTGGTGCCGGTGCGCTTGTGGGAGCTCGTCGCCGCGGAGAAGGTGAACTTCCTGGTCATCGTCGGCGACGCGTTCGCCCGTCCGCTCGTGGAGGCCCTCGACGAGCTCGGCGACGCCGTCGACCTCTCCGAGCTCGTGGTCCTGCTCTCGGGCGGTGCGATCCTCTCCCCCGCCGTGAAGCGTGCCCTCGCCGAGCGCCTGCCCGGCTGCCTCATCATCGACGGCTACGGCTCCTCCGAGGCCGGCGGGCAGGGTCAGTCGGTCACCGTGGCCGGCGCCGAACCGTCGCCACAGCCGCGGTTCCGGGTGAACGACGAGACCACGGTGCTCACCGACGACCTGCGCCCCGCCCCGGTCGGGGTGGTCGGCAAGCTCGCCCGTCGGGGCCACATCCCGCTCGGGTACTACAAGGATCCCGAGAAGACCGCGGCGACGTTCCCGGTGATCGAGGGGGTTCGCTGGTCGGTGCCGGGCGACTTCGCCCGCATCGAGGAGGACGGGACGATCACCCTGCTGGGACGGGGCTCGGTATCGATCAACACCGGCGGCGAGAAGGTGTACCCCGAGGAGGTCGAGGCCACCCTCAAGGCCCATCCCGCGATCTTCGACGCGGTCGTGGTCGGCGTGCCCGACCCTCGCTGGGGTGAGCGGGTGGTGGGCGTCGTGCAGGTGCGGCCCGGCCACACCGTGTCGTTCGACGACGTCGACACCCACGTCCGGTCCCATCTCGCCGGTTACAAGGCGCCGCGGGCCCTGGTCGAGGTGGACGAGATCGTGCGTTCCCCCTCCGGCAAGCCCGACTACCGCTGGGCGAAGGCCGTCGCCATGGAGCACCTCGGCATCCCCGCCCCGGGCTGACGGTCCCCGTGGCCAACCGCCTCGCCGCCGAGACGAGCCCCTATTTGCGCCAGCACGCCGACAACCCGGTCGACTGGTACCCGTGGGGCCCGGAGGCGTTCGCGGAGGCGGCGCGGCGCGACGTGCCGATCCTGCTCTCGGTGGGCTACTCGACCTGCCACTGGTGCCACGTCATGGCCCACGAGTCCTTCGAGGATCAGGCCGTCGCCGAGGTCATGAACGCGCGGTTCGTGAACGTGAAGGTCGACCGGGAGGAACGTCCCGACGTCGACGCGGTCTACATGGACGCGGTGCAGGCCCTCACCGGCCGGGGTGGGTGGCCGATGACCGTGTTCCTCACCCCCGACGGCCGGCCGTTCTACGCCGGGACCTACTTCCCACCGGGCGACCGCCCCGGGATGCCCGGTTTCCGGCGCGTCCTCGACGCGGTGCACGAGGCGTGGACGCAGCGCCGGGCCGAGGTGGACGCCCAGGCCGACCGTCTGCGCGACGCGATCGCCGAGCAGATGCGCCTCGGCGCCGGACCCGCGGCCTCCGACCTGCCCGATCTCGACACGGTCGAGCGCAGGGCGCTGGCCGCGCTCGGCGAACGGTTCGACGCCGCGCACGGTGGGTTCGGGGGCACCCCGAAGTTCCCCCCCACCGCCGCGCTCGACCTCCTGCTGCGCCTCGCCGTCCGCCGGCAGGGACCGGAGCGGGACGAGGCGCTGGAGATGGTGACCACCACGCTTGACGCCATGGCCGCCGGTGGGATCCACGACCAGATCGGCGGGGGATTCCACCGCTACTCCGTCGATGCGTTCTGGCTGGTGCCCCACTTCGAGAAGATGCTCTACGACCAGGCCCAGCTGCTCGGCACGTACCTGCGGGCCTGGCTCGTGACCGGGCGGGCCCGGTACCGCCGGGTGGTCGAGTCGACCATCGCCTACGTCCTCGGCGACCTCCGTCACCCGTCGGGTGGGATCTGCTCGGCGCGCGACGCCGACACCGCGGGGGTGGAGGGCGGCACCTACCTGTGGGACCTGGCCGAGATCATCGAGGTCTGCGGCGACGACGCCGAAGCGGTGATCCGCCACTACGGGGTGACCGAGCGCGGCAACTTCACCGACCCCCACAGCGGCACCACCGGCAACGTCCTCGCGCTCCGGGACCCCGAGGCCGAGCCCACCCCGGCATTGGAACGGGCCCGGGCCCGCCTGCGGGTGCGCCGGGCCGGGCGGGTCCAGCCGGGCCTCGACGACAAGGTGCTGCTGGGCTGGAACGCGCTGTGGGCCCGCTCGCTCGCCGAGGCCGCGGCGGCCCTGGGCCGGCCGGACTGGGCGGCGGCGGCGCGGGAGAACGTCGCGTTCTGGCGCCGGGAGTTGCGGCGTCCCGACGGCCGGCTGCTCCGGTCGTGGCAGGCCACCGCGGGTGCCCGCCACCTCGCCTACGCCGAGGACTACGCCGCGTGCGCCGACGCGCTGATCACCCTCGCCGAGCTCGACGAC
>CALEDW010000145.1 GCA_937949585.1 uncultured Acidimicrobiia bacterium | reverse complement strand
GCGGTCGCCGGGATGGCCGTGGCGCTCACCCGCACACCGCTGCTCGCCGTCGAGGCGGTCGAGGTGCGCGGCGTGGACGGCCCGGTCGCCGAGGATGTCCGCGACGCCAGCGGGGTTCGGGTCGGCGACCCGCTCGTCGACGCCGACCCGGAGGCGGTCCGTGCCCGTGTCGAGGCGCTGCCCGCCGTCGCCTCCGCTGCCGTGGAACGGGCGTGGCCCCGCCGCCTGGTCGTGCGCGTCGCCCCGGAGCAGCCGGTCGTGGCGGCAGCCGCCCCCCAAGGAGTGGCGGTCATCGGTGCCGGCGGACGGGTGCTGCGCCGCAGCGCCGGCCCGGCGTGGGGCCTCGGGCTCCCGGTGGTGCGCCTCGAGGGAGACGTCCTGCCCGAGCCGGGGTCCCGGGTCACCGACGAGCTGCTCGGCGCAGTGAGGGTGTACGAGCAGGCCGCCGGTCCCTTCGACCGGTGGCTGCGCCGGGCCACGCTGACCGCGGACGGGTCCCTGCGCTTCGACCTGCCCGATGGCGGGATCCTGGAGTTCGGTCCGCCCGAGGACGTGCCTGCCAAGCTGCTGGCCGCCTCCACGCTGCTGCGCGGGCCCGTGGACCGGGGCTGCCTCGCGGTCGTCGACGTGCGCGAGCCGTCGCGCCCCATCATTCGTCGTGTCCCGGGCTGCGACGACGTCGGGTCCCCGACGGTGGTCGCTGCGACACCGTCGCGCCGGTGACCGCGACACCGGTCCCGATGTCGCCGCCGGTGATCGTTGCGCCCGGTTCTCAGGGAGCCGTAACCTCACGTTTCGCACGAGGTTCAGGTCTCGTCGACCTCGACCGCAGGTTCACCCTCACGGTGCACCCCGCCACGACGTGGGTCGGCCCGGCCCGGATCACATCGCCCGCCCACTCCGGTGGGCAGGCCCTTGGAGGTGGCTAGGACATGGCCCACAACCCGCAGAACTACCTCGCCGTCATCAAGGTGGTCGGTATCGGGGGCGGTGGCTGCAACGCCGTGAACCGCATGATCGACGCCGGCCTGAAGGGCGTCGAGTTCATCGCCATCAACACCGACGCCCAGGCGCTCCTGATGAGCGATGCCGACATCAAGCTCGACATCGGCCGGGAGCTCACCCGCGGTCTCGGGGCCGGTTCGGACCCGGAGGTGGGGCGTCAGGCCGCCGAGGACCACCGGGCCGAGATCGAGGAGGTCCTGCGCGGTGCCGACATGGTGTTCGTCACCGCCGGGGAGGGCGGTGGGACCGGGACGGGCGCCGCCCCGGTCGTCGCCGAGATCGCGAAGTCCCAAGGGGCGTTGACGATCGCGGTCGTGACCCGGCCGTTCAACTTCGAGGGTCGCCGCCGGGCCGTGCAGGCCGACCAGGGCATCACGAAACTGAAGGAGAAGGTCGACACCCAGATCGTCATCCCCAACGACCGGCTCCTCACCGTCGCGAACGACAAGACCTCAGTGCTCAACGCCTTCAAGATGGCCGACGAGGTGC
This sequence comes from uncultured Acidimicrobiia bacterium, assembly GCA_937949585.1. GTDB lineage: Bacteria > Actinomycetota > Acidimicrobiia > IMCC26256 > CALEDW01 > CALEDW01. The sequence goes on along the minus strand of CALEDW010000145.1, from coordinate 1,188 downwards.
TGCTGCAGGGCGTCCAGGGCATCACCGACCTGATCACCACGCCCGGCCTCATCAACACCGACTTCGCCGATGTGCGCATGATCATGAGTGACGCCGGCAGCGCCCTCATGGGCGTCGGGTACGCCAGCGGGGAGGGCCGGGCGCTGCACGCCGCCCGCCAGGCGATCTCCTCGCCGCTGCTCGAGGCGGCCATCGACGGGGCGCGCGGCATCCTGCTCAACATCTCCGGCGGATCGGACCTCGGCCTGTTCGAGGTGAACGAGGCCGCACAGGTCATCCACGAGGTCGCCCACCCCGAGGCGAACATCATCTTCGGGGCCGTGATCGACGACGAACTCGGCGACGAGGTCCGCATCACGGTGATCGCCGCCGGGTTCGAACGCTGGGACGACGGCAAGGCCACCCGCCGGTCGGCCCGCCGGTCGGAGGAGGCGAGGGAGCATGCGGTCACCGACGTCTTCGCCGGCGACGAGGACGACGAGGAGCTCTTCGGCGGCGACGATGACTTCGACGTGCCGTCGTTCCTCAAGTAGGCCGTGATCGGCCCGTGGGAGAGGCCCCGGCCGGTTGCGGGCGGGCCGGCCCGGAGTCGAGCGGCACTGCATCGTGGCCCGGCGTGAGACCCACGCGATCCCCGGCGTCGGCGTCGTCCATCTGGCGTTCACCGACGCGTCCGACGGCGACCTCCGCGTCGACGGGGACCCGGAGGTCCTCGCCGGCCGGCGACGGGCCGTGGTCGACGTGCCGTGGACGTGGCTTCGCCAGGTGCACGGTGCCGAGGTCGTGGTGGTGGAGAGGCCCGGAGCCGCCTGCGGCGTGGAGGCGGACGCCGCCGTGACCACCGTGGCCGGTGCCGCGCTGGCGGTCCACACCGCCGACTGCGCGGGGGTGCTGCTGTGGGCGGAGAGGTCGGGTCCCGACGGGCCCGGTGCCGTGGTGGCCGCCGCCCACGCCGGCTGGCGCGGCCTCGTCGACGGCGTGCTGCAGCGGACGGTGGCGACCATGCGCAGCCTCGGGGCCTCCCGGATCTCGTACCGGCTCGGTCCGTGCATCTCACCCCGGGCCTACGAATTCGGTGAGGACGACCTGGCCTGGCTCTGTGACCGCTACGGCCCTTCGGTGCGGGCGCGCACGGCGTCCGGCCGCCCCGCCCTCGACCTGCGGGCCGGGGTGCGGGCCGCGCTCACC